>JAERRQ010000179.1 GCA_016735355.1 Desulfobacterales bacterium
GGAAAGCGGATGCAGACGAAGAAAATGAGTATTGGAGGCATAGACGATGAGAGACCATTACGATTTTTCAAAAATGAAAGGACGTAAAAATCCTTACATCAAGTATCTAAAACAGCCCGTAACTATGCGACTTGATCGTGATACAGTTTCTTATTTCAAGTCCATGGCGGAGGAAATAGGTATTCCTTATCAGAACTTAATCAATCTTTATCTTCGTGATTGTGCTGTTCATCACCGAAAACTACACATGAAGTGGTGTCCTGAAAATACCGAAATAGACGCTGCACCCGGTGCGACAAGAAGTCGCTTTTAATATTGTTGGATATAAATTCAACCTACTGTATCACCAGTAGTTTTTTATTTCGGCGTGCATTATCAGTAATGATTTTGTGCGAAGCCCTAAGCAATATACTTGGAGAGTGAATCGTGAGAGGAACTCAACTCTGGAAGCATCAATCCAGATGGGAGCTGAAATGATGGTATGCGTAACATATGTAAACTGTTGATAAACACCGTTAACGTTAACAGGCTAAAGATGCTGGTAAGCCTGAACCAAAATGGTAAGGGGTATGAATAGAGTGTTCCCCTGTCACTCTACGTGCTTTATTATTCCCACGGTGGATAGATAGACGCTAACCCGTTGTGTCTTAAAAATGGAAATTGGTAAGCCCGTATTTTTCCTTGAAAAAAAGGAAAGTTAACCGTAATGGAGACCTAAAGGAATGCGGGTAAAGGAACATCAAAGGAAGCGAATGTTGTTTTGTAATGAAACAGATACGGGTTCAAAATTTGGCCGGCATAAAAATGAGCAGACTTTTGATATGGTATTTAATCCCGTGAAACGTTTTGAACGAAATAACTATACTGGTGTGGATAGATGATATCATATTTTGATATTGACGGCCGTATAGGCTATGAGTAACTGTGGAATCTCATAGATTGGGACAAACAGAAGATGACAGGATCTCATATACAGGCGCGTATCGTGAAGGCAATGAAGAATTGCCGGGTATTTAATTATACATTACCAATGCTTGAGCCGTATGAGGTAAAGGTCTCACGTACTTCTTAGGGGGCTTGGAGCTGGCAACAGCCTCCGGCTACCCAACACAAGCGGGCAGTGTGGTTTTTTTGAAATTAAGTCTTGCTAACCAAATCTCAAGATATTCAAAATTCGGTAGTGGGTTAAATTCGTTGCTAACATAAATATATAACCCAAATTCGATTTTGTTAATCAACAGGTCTACAACAGTGTCATGCATTACTCCTAACTTTGAAAAACAAATAGTTTTACATGTACGTCGCTTGACCATGTTCTAAACATTCTTAGCAACAAATTTGACCCACCACCCAAAATTCATAGCTGTAAATCCCGCTTGCCCTTGAACTCAATTGGGATGTAGAAATTAGTGAATTATTTTAATAAGATAGGAATTTTCATTTTTTGTGACTAATTTTTAGATGTAACGGGAGTAAAACCCGTCCGTAGGGTGCTAAGTTAAGATATTTTTTTATTTAAGGAGAACAAAATGAAAAATTTATTGATTCTATTAATGTTATTTATGTCAACGGTTTGTTTAGCTGAAACGCTAACAATTACCGGAACGCCCGACTCCCTACCGCAAAACCTTCCGCTTGGAAGTTATTCTCCCATGCTTGAAATCAGTTACGAAGGCCTTACTGCACAGCAGTATACATTAAAGGTGTGGCTCCTTAATCGCGGCCCCTGGTATTGTGCTTCGACACAATGGTGTGAATCAACTTATGCTATTGATAATTCAGATGGCCTATCTCCCAATGGAAAATTTCAGATTGTCAAAAATATGGCTGTATATAATTATTCTCAATTAGACTGGGTCGTAAGGTTGTACAATGTCAGCAGCTCTCAAGTAGCATGGGATGAGAATTATCTTAGCGGGGTTTCAAACAGGCCTCCCGTGCTGGCCAATATCCCTGATCAGCATTTGCTTGCAGGCGACACGGTGACATTTCAGGCGACAAGTAGTGATCCGGAAGGAAATAATGTGAATTTTTCCGCATCAAATCTTCCAAACGG
>JAERRQ010000376.1 GCA_016735355.1 Desulfobacterales bacterium
TCCTGGGTGGAAAAAAATTATTAGCCCGACATTAGTGGATGAAAAAATTCGTTTATCCTATGATTAATAAATCAAGTGTAAGGATTTGGACGGGGATAAATGCCTCATACATAAAACATGACCAATAATCCGTTCATAATCACCTGCCCTGTTACAGGCGCGGAACTTTCAAAGGATGATACGCCACATCTCCCTGTTACTCCTGCTGAAATCGCACAATCCGCAGAAGAAGCCGTTTTCGCAGGGGCGAGCATCATACATCTTCATGTTCGTGATGAACAGGGGAACCCCACGCAAAGGGAAGATATTTTTGAGTCTGTCACACAAAAAATCCTGAGGCGGTGTGACTGTATTCTCCAGTATTCCACCGGCGGAGCTGTGGGAACTCCCATTGAAAAACGGATGGCGCCTTTAAAGCTTAAGCCTGATATGGCGTCACTTTCAATGGGAACCATGAATTTTGGGGATGACGTTTTTGAAAACACTACAAGTATAATCAGATCGATTGCAGGAGAGATGGAAAAAAACGGAATTATGCCGGAACTTGAAATTTTTGATTATGGTATGATGGATACGACAATCCGTTTTCTTTCCAAAGGCTATCTCCCGAAAAAATTCCACGTAAATTTTGTCCTAGGTGTTCCCGGCGGCATGGACGGCAATATCGAAAATTTAATTTCTCTCAAAAACCGTTTGAATCCTATGCAGACCTGGACAGTTACAGGTGTGGGTAAATTCCAGCTTCCCCTTGCGATTCACGCAATCATGATGGGAGGCCATGTAAGAATCGGTTTTGAAGATAATATTTACTTTCGAAAAGGAGAACTCGCAAAAACCAACGCCCAGCTTATAAAGAGGATAGTCCGTATAGCAAAGGAGCTTGGCCGCCCTGCAGCAACGCTCTCACAGACCAGGAAGATGCTTGGGTTATATAGATTGTCAGATAATTAATTCCACAAGGCCAGAGGGAGGAAGGCGTATTGTAATACTCCGACGACCGATAACGCAGTGAAATTATTTATGTGACAATCTATAGTTGTTGCCATCTCTTTTCATGTAGTTTATCCTGTTAATATGCATCGCAAAACATACACAGTTTCAGAAATAACTTCCGATATTAAAATTCTGCTTGAAGAAAAATTCCCTTTCATTTGGGTTTCAGGTGAAATATCCAACTTCAGCACCCCATATTCCGGGCACTATTATTTTACTTTAAAGGATAGTAAATCCCAGATCAGCGGTGTAATCTTCAAGGGACAAAACCGATCTTTAAAATTTGTCCCGGAAGACGGGATGAACATAACCGGTTTTGGCAGAATCAGCGTCTATGAACCCCGAGGAACATACCAGATAATTTTTGAATACCTGGAGCCCCATGGCGCAGGAGCTTTGCAGAAGGCTTTTGAACAACTAAAAAATCGTCTTGCCGCAGAAGGTCTATTCGACGAAAAACATAAGGTTCCCCTTCCCTTTTTACCAAAAAAAATCGGGATCGTAACATCCCCCGGCGGAGCCGTTGTCCATGACATTCTCAAAATTATTGACAGACGTTTTCCAAATATTCATCTTGAAATTATTCCATCCAGGGTTCAGGGAGCCGGCGCTGAAAGGGAAATCGCCGCCGGTATAAAACGGCTGAACGCCATAACTAAAACCAGACCTGAAAACAAACCGGCGGATCTGATTATAGTTGCCCGTGGCGGGGGTTCTATGGAGGATCTGGCCGCCTTTAACTCAGAGGATGTTGCGAGGGCCGTTTTTGCATCAAAAATTCCTGTTATCTCTGCTGTGGGACACGAAACCGACTATACAATTTGTGATTTTGCGGCCGATCTGCGTGCTCCGACTCCATCAGCCGCGGCAGAGCTTGCCGTACCGCAAAAGGATGGACTTGAAAAACAATGTTATGACCTGTCCAGAAGCCTTAAAACAAATTTTTACAAATATATAGAGCAAAAGCTGACCATACTGAAGAGCCTCTCTGACCGGCTCGTCGACCCCGGAAAAAAGCTTACAGACTTGCGCCTGAGGACAGATGATATCACATCCCGCCTTTTTAGAAATTTTTCAAATCATGTAAAACAAAAACGACAAGATCTAAGATGGCGCATTGAAATACTGCAGGCAAACAGTCCTTTAAAATTGATACCCCGCATAAAGGAAAGACTCGAACAGATCAACTCTGATCTGTTATATTTTCTAAAGATATCTTTGATCGGCAAACGTGGTATTTTGAACGAACTCTCTGCCAGGCTAAAAGCTATGAATCCTGAGACAATCCTTGCCAGAGGCTACAGTATTACAAGAACCATACCTGAAAGAATGATTGTCAAAGAAATCACATCTGTTTCAATAGATGATCAACTTGAGATCATGGTCAGGAATGGATCAATATTATGCCGCGTAGAAGGGAAAACTTATAATGGCGAAACAAACATTTGAAAAAGCAATAAGCTTGCTGGAACATATAGTTCAGGATTTGGAAACCGGAGATCTTCCCCTTGAAGAAGCTTTGAAAAAATTCGAGGAAGGTGTAAAACTATCAAAATTATGTTCCCGCAAACTTGATGAAACTGAAAAAAAAATAATAATCCTCATGGAGAATAACAGCGGAAAGTTGAGTGAAAAACCATTTGCACCGGATCAGGAATGATATAGATTCTAGAGACAAGGCATGCCTTGTCTCCACGTCGTTGCCACCATTGCCGTCGTTGTGGTTAATCAAAACCAGGTAATTATCTGACAATTTATATAACTGCTCGAAACATGCCTCATGTTCAAATTTAAAAAATATCTTACTGAAAAACAAGAGCTTGTAAACAACTCCCTTAGAAATATCCTTGAACATTTTACGGTTAACAACCGTCTTATGAAGGCTGTGGAATTTTCCTTGATGGCCGAAGGAAAAAGAGTAAGACCGGTGCTCTGTATTGCCGCATGTGAAGCCGTTCATGGGGATATTCGAGATACCCTGCCGGTTGCATGCGCGCTTGAAATGATACATACTTATTCGCTGATACATGATGATCTGCCGGCAATGGACGACGACGACCTGCGCAGGGGGAAGCCCACTTGTCACATACAGTTTGACGAAGCCACAGCAATCCTTGCCGGCGATGCGCTGCTTACGCTTGCATTTCAGATTCTATCTTCAGCAAACATTTTATCAGGCCATAACGTTAAAAATCATCCCTCTGTGTGGCTGAAAATTATCAATATATTATCAAGCGCATCAGGCTGGAACGGTATGATAGGAGGACAGATGCTGGATATCTCTTCAGAGGACAGTGTGCTGAATTTAGATAAGCTTGAACATATGCATTCATTAAAGACAGGCGCGCTTATAGAAGCATCGGTATCTGCAGGAGCAATTATAGGAGGCTGCAATACTAAGCAATTAAAACATCTTTCATTATATGCCAAAAAAATAGGCCTCGCATTTCAGGTTGCAGACGATATATTGAACGTTGAAGGAGATCCGCTGGTTATGGGCAAGACCGCAGGAACTGATGCCCATCGGAACAAAAACACCTATCCATCCTTGATGGGGTTGAATGGTTCAAAAAAATTTGCAGGACAACTTATATGCGACGCATTGCAGGCTCTGAATAATTTTGATAAAAGTTCAGATCCGCTTCGTAAAATCGCTTCTTATATTATTAACCGAAAAAAATAATGATATTTTAATTTAACTTAACCTAACTTAACTTACAGGAATTTATAACTATATTGAGCTTTCTAAAAAAAATAGATTCACCCGAAGATCTTAAACTTCTCTCAAGGTCTGAGCTGCCGGCGCTTGCGGAAGAGATGCGCACAATGATTGTGGATGTTGTTTCTAAAAACGGCGGCCATCTTGCATCGAGCCTCGGAGCGGTTGAACTTGCCATTGCAATACATTATGTATTTAATGCGCCTGAGGATAAAATCATATGGGATGTGGGGCATCAGTCTTATCCTCACAAACTTCTTACCGGCAGGCGGGAGAGCTTTCATACTCTCCGGCAACATAAAGGCCTTAGCGGATTTACCCGTATAAGTGAAAGCCCCTACGATGCATTTTCAACCGGTCACAGCGGCACATCAATATCTGCAGGCCTTGGTATGGCCTGTGCCGGACGCCTTAAAAAAAAGCATTCCAAGGTTATTGCGGTAATAGGCGACGGATCATTAACTTCGGGCCTGGCCTATGAAGGCCTGAATCAGGCCGGAGATATACACAAGGATCTTATTGTTATCCTGAATGATAACGATATGTCGATCTCGCATAATGTAGGAGCTTTATCCTCTTTCCTCAGCCGCGCCTTTGCCGCAAAAAGGCTGCAAAGTTTAAGAAAAGAATTCGGCGAGTTTCTAAAATCCCTGCCAAAAGTAGGTGGAGACATCTACCAGATTGCAAAACGTTCGGAAGAGTCATTCAAATCGTTTGTAACCCCCGGAATGTTGTTTGAAGCATTTAATTTCGAATATTTCGGGCCGATCAACGGCCACAGGCTGAATCACCTGATCGATATACTCAATAATGTCAAATGCCTTAATGAACCGGTTCTGCTTCATGTCACAACACAAAAAGGAAAAGGCTATCCTCCTGCGGAGAAGAATCCTGTCTATTTTCATGGTGTAGGAAGTTTTGAAGTAAAAACAGGAAACAGTTCGGGACAAAAAGGTGCGCTCCCCACATATACCCAAATTTTTGGGGAAGCAATGGTAAAACTGGCCGAAAAAGACGATAAAATCATAGCTGTTACCGCAGCCATGCCGGAAGGTACGGGACTCGTAAAATTCGCCGATACTTTTCCCGATCGCTTTTTTGATGTCGGGATTGCTGAACAGCACGGGGTTACCTTTGCCGCAGGCCTTGCAATAGAGGGGCTAAAGCCTGTTGTGACTATTTATTCAACCTTTTTACAACGAGCATATGACCAGATAATCCATGATGTCTGCCTGGAGGCACTCCCGGTTGTTTTTGCCATCGACAGGGGCGGTATTGTAGGCGAAGACGGCTCTACTCATCACGGGCTGTTCGATTTGTCATACCTCAGAAATCTTCCCAACATGGTTGTAATGGCTCCTAAAGATGAAAATGAACTCTGCAGGATGCTCATAACAGCAACTTCACATAACGGACCGATTGCTTTCAGATATCCCAGGGGGGCTGCAACAGGCGTTTCCGTTGATGAAAATCCGGCTCTCATACCCATCGGCCAGGGCGAAATACTAAAAGATGGTGATGATATCCTTATATTGGCCATCGGCCGGTCTGTTGCCGATGCTCTTGACGCCCATTCCCTGCTGTCTAAAAAGGGCATATCCGCAACCGTAGTTAACTGCCGATTTGTAAAACCTATAGATTCCAACATGATATGCGCTTCAGTAAAAAAAATCCCGAGAATCATTACAGTCGAAGAAAATGTACTGCAAGGAGGTTTCGGAAGTGCTATTCTGGAATGTTTATGCGATAATGGAATAATGGGATTTAATTTTATAAGGCTTGGAATACCGGACAAATTCGTCGAGCATGGAAATCAGGAGATTCTAAGATCAAAATACCGCATTGATGTTCCCTCCATTGTCGATGCAGCAGTAAAACTTTGCGGCATATATGCTTGAAAAGAAAAAAAGAATTGATTTGCTGGTTCTGGAAAAAGGGCTGGCGCAAAGCAGAAATAAGGCCCGGGAACTTATCATGGCAGGCAATATTCTAATAAATAATATGCCGGCCGCCAAACCGGGCACCTTGGCATCAGGTTCTGACAACATAGTTATTAAAGGGAATGAGTTTCCATATGTCAGCCGGGGCGGGCTTAAACTTGAAAAAGCTTTGGAATCTTTTGATATTTGTGTTAAAGATAATGTATGCCTTGATGTGGGAGCATCTACCGGCGGCTTTACCGACTGCCTGCTCCAAAAAGGTGCCAGAAAAGTCTTTGCTGTAGATGTGGGATATGGTCAGCTTGCATGGAAACTGAGACAGGATTCCCGTGTGGTGGTGGTGGAACGTACAAATATCCGTCATATATCTGAAAAAATCATTCCTGTCGGGTTAGACCTTGCAACCATAGATGTTTCTTTTATTTCACTTAAAATAGTAGTTCCCGCTCTTCTTAAATTTATCAAAAAAAATGGCGGCATTATAGCCCTTATAAAACCGCAGTTCGAAGTGGGTAAAGGTAAAACAGGGAAGGGCGGCATTGTAAGGGATACACGCTTACATGAAGAAGTCATAAGCAATCTTACCAAATTCTTCCAGGATACAGATCTTGTGTGCAGTCCGGTAATACCTTCTCCGATTCAAGGCGCAAAAGGCAACAAGGAGTTCTTGATATTCATTTCCCGTTTGCACTCTGCTGCTGCAAAAGAGTGCTGCAAAACTTTGAAAAAAATTAAACAAATCCAATCCTGAATATCAACATGGACTATTTGCTAGCGCAATCATTAAGTCTTTTTTTTTATATAATTACCCTGGTGGCATACAACCGGGCCAGAAAAGAGTATGCCGGAGAAAAGATAGCCGCTGCCATTAATCTTATAATGGTCTCGCTTATCATTCTTTTTCTTTGTGATTTTGCGGATTACTTTTTTTCAATAATATTCCACATAACTCGCGACACAATATCAATAATAAAAATCCTTTTAAGATTGACCTCTTTTTGCGTACTTTTTTTCGGGGGATTACGATTTTTTGTCAGCGAACCGGTTGACAATCGATTCCTGCAGCATATTTCCATCAGTAGAGACTGTCCGAAAGATACTCAACAGTACCAGTTTGCTCCGAATCGCAGCGCAGAATTAACGGTTATGCTTAAAGAGACTTCAGGAACCCGCCCTAAGGCTGAAACCTTAGTCCATTATTTAACAAAACATAACATACCGATCATTGTTCCATGCCTTGTAATAGTTGCAATAGCAACAAGTTATTATCTATTATGGAGAACTGATCAACCTGCGCGAGCCGTTGATAAAAAATCTCAAAAAAAGAAAATCCAATCAGATAGTATTACAGAAAAACAAAAAAAAAAAATCCGGATGATACTTGCAAGGATAAAACAAGAAAAAAACAGGGAACGTGAGGTACTTGCCAGAATTGAAAAAATAGAAAAAAAAGAACGTGAGATACTCGATAGAATTGAAAAGGAACAGCAAAAAGAACGTGAAGAATTAAATAAAATAAAACAGAAAAAAAAAGATGAACAAAAAAATGATACCGAAACCGAAGAAAAAAAAGAGGCAGCAAAGCAACGCCTTGCAAAAATCAGGAAGGAAAATAAACGCAGATTCCTGGAAAAAATCGAAAACGAAAAGACCGAGGCATTGAAAATAAAAGAGATAGATATATTAAACTCCATCATCGCATCAGCAGAAGAATCTTTAAGGCAAAAAAAATATTCAGAGACAAAAAATGATTATGAAACAGCTTTGCGCATACTTGAAGAAAGCATTTTTAAAGATCAAAACGAATTTTTAAAGTGTAGAATTAAAATTGAAAATGCATTAAGAGATGAAAAAATTATTTTCGGCTCACAAGGATATATTTATTATAAAGAACAATGGATCACTCCTAAAGAATATGAGAAAAAATTATATGATGCAGGATTTGTGAAATATAAAGGAAAACTTAAAAAATTCATTGAGTTAAAAGGTTTAATCCTCCGTTTGACGTATAATGATGTCAAGACTTATTTAACCTCTAAATACAGCGGGAGGAATATCCATAAAAAAGATATCAAATTCGACAAGTTAATCTTAAACAGGAATACCGGAATATACTCTGAATTTACGATATATTACAAATGGGAAGTCTGGACCTTCAGCGAAATTGGTGAAGGTAACTGTTCATTGGATATCAGATATAATGTAAACCAGGATAAATGGGAGATTATCCGGGAATGTGAGGAGCGGTAGCATTATGGATTATCTGTTTGCCCAGTCACTCAGCCTGCTTTTTTATATCATTACCCTGGTAATCTACAACCGGGCAAGAAAAGAGTATGCAGGCGGGAAAATAGCTGCGGCTATCAATCTTGTCATGATCTTTATAGGACTTATATTCCTTTCCGATTTTGCAGATTATTTTTTCATACGTATATTCCATTTTACCGATGACACAGTCTTAATAATCAAACTTATGCTAAAACTGGCGGGGCTCAGCGTACTCTTTTTCGGCGGGTTGCGGTTCTTTGTAGATGCCCCGGACGCTGCCGGATCTGCTGTTGAATTAAACAACAGCCTGTCGCAGAGCGCCGAAGACAACGCACCCCATAGCGAGTCATACCAGGAAAACGTTTCCGATCCGGCAGTGCCCGGCCCTAAAAATAATTCACCGGAAATAAAAACGATCGGCCGCTATGAAATAATTAAACAGACAGGCCGTGGCGCCATGGGAATCGTATACAAGGGACGCGATCCCAGGCTTAACAGGCTGACTGCAATAAAGACCATACGTTTTATCGATGATTTCGATAAAATCAGGGTAATAAACGCAAAAAAGCAATTTTATCGTGAAGCCGAAGTTATTGCAAAACTATCTCATCCTAATATCGTTGCGATTTACGATGTAGGCGAAGACAAAGGGCTGTCGTATCTTGCCATGGAATATCTGGAAGGGGGAAGCCTTGAGAAATATACAAAGAAAAACAATCTGCTCTCAATCACACAGTGTATCGATATAATAATACAGGCATGTAACGCTCTGGAATATGCCCATAATCATGATATTGTTCACAGGGATATCAAACCGTCCAATATTATGTTAGTAGAGGATGGACTTGTAAAGGTAACCGATTTTGGTATAGCGCGAATTACCGCAAGCTCCAATTATAATTCCGGGACTCATACCGGAATTATAAAAGGGACTCCATATTATATGTCTCCGGAACAGACAAAGGGGATGAAACTTACCGGCCCGTCAGACATATTCTCCCTCGGCGTTGTATTCTACCAGTTACTGACAGGGAGGCTGCCGTTTACAGGCGATAATCTGGCGGCTATCATGTACCAGATAAATAATGTAGACTCCGAGCCACCCTCTTCATATAACTCATCAATCGACGAAGTAATATTAACTATTTTAAATAAAACCCTGGAAAAAAATCTGAAAAAAAGATATCACACTGCCGGACAAATGCGAAACCATCTCCGCCTTGCAGCCAGGAGAATAAACAGGCCATGACCTCTCCTTTACCCATAAATTTTAGTAAAAAATCAATTTATCTGTATCCCTAAAAAAAATAGTAACCGTTCACGGTTTACAGTTATCAGTTCACGGTTGAAAAAACCAAAAAATTTTGAAATTTATAGCTAAAATGTTTCAATCATTAGGCTTCGATCATCAGTTACCATCCGGGTTCCCATGCAAAG
>JAERRQ010000394.1 GCA_016735355.1 Desulfobacterales bacterium
AATTAAAGCAGCGTGCTGCTTCCTGTACCGCAAAGTTTTCAGGAATCTTAAGCGCTATCTCGGCAAAACTGTTAATTGCGTCCTCTTTGGGGAGCCGCTCAACTATTATTCTTTGAGTTTTGCTGAAATAATCGGTATTGATCTGCTCGAAACCGACTGTTTCAGGTCTGCGAGGGCGGTGGTTCCGGTTCAAATATGTTTCAAAGGAAAAAGAGGCTTCATTGCCCACAGAGCAATTTTCCATCATTTTCGTAATGTTGTCTCTTCCTTTGTTAAAAAGAATATCAAGCGCTATGGCTGCATGTTTCCCCGAGGCAACAGCATGCACAACGCTTTCGATCTCCGACGCAAGATCGCCGCCAAAAACAACAGGAAATCCGGAATCCTCAAAGCTTAATATCGCGTTGCTTAAATGTATTATATCTTTTCCGCCGACGGGAGGCTTATGCCAGGTTTCGGCTGGTCCGGCGCCTATAGCTTTAACTACCATTTGGGCGCTTATTTTTTTTGTTTTCCCGGCGTCAGGTTCAATAACCGCCCTTTTACCATCTTCCAAACCGGCAACCTGCATTTTTTGCAGGGTCAGCAGGTAGTCAGTATTATTTCTTTTTATCTTTGCCGGCCCATACAACTCCAGAAGTTCGACCCCTTCCCCCAGGGCCATATTTACATCTTCCGGAAAAGCAGGCATATCTTCTCTGCGTCTGCGGTATATAATCAGAGGAGCGCCCCCCAGCCTCAGCACGGAACGAGCCGCATCAACGGCGGTATTGCCTCCTCCTAAAATAACTACTCTGCCATGCAGTTTCCGTGTTTTGCCCTGCCGCAGTTCGGATAAAAAATTCAAACCATCTATTGCCAAATCCTCACCCTTAATATTAAGCTGTACGCTTTGGCCATGGCCGCATCCGATAAAAACGGCATTATATTTCTTCTTTATATCAGTCAATAATGAAGCAGAAACAGGCCGGTTGCAATGAATTTCAGCGCCTGCAGCCACAATAAGATCTATTTCCCTTTGCAGAACCCCTGCCGGCAGCCGATAAGCAGGAATTCCCCAGCGAAGAATACCGCCTGGTCCGGATTTTTCTTCAAATATGTCACATGGGTAACCCATGCGCGATAGAAACCAGGCTGCAGAAAGACCGCTTGGTCCGGCGCCTATAATTGCGATTTTTTCTTTTTTCGGTTCAGGTTTCTCAAAAGCAGGCTTGTATCCATTTTTATCAGCCGTGTCTGACAGAAAGCGTTCTATTGAATTAATAGCCACAGGTTCATCAAACTGTTTCCTGTTGCAAACGGTTTCACATGGATGATAACAGACGCGGCCGCATACTGCCGGAAAAGGATTTTCCATCAATATCTTTTCCCATGCTTTTTTCAAAAGACCCCTGGCTGTCAGCATCTGAATCAAAGCAATATCTTCTCCCGCAGGACAGGCTGCGCCGCAAGGAGATGTCTTTTCTTCATACTCAGGACACATCACACGCCAACTGCCTGTTTTGTTCACTTCGGTAGTTTGGCGGGAGCGGGCAATATAAACCGGCAGTTCGGTTTGATTTACATTTTTATTCATAGAATTCCACTGCATCAAAAGCTTCTCTTGCTGCTTTAACATTTTCATGCTGTTTGGCAGGCGCCTCTTCCATTATAGCCTTCTCAACCGCATCCATGGGTGGTATCTCCAAAATTTTAGACATGGCGCCCATAAGAGATGTGTTGACAATAGGATTAGTTCTGGAACCTATATGGTTTCTTAATGCTATTTGTGTAGCGTCAACAACCGCTATTCTATAACCTGGAAATTGTGACAGCTCTTTCAAGTCTTTTGTTGCATTAATTAATATTATTCCGCCTGGTTTAAGGCCGCGCGTTATATCTATACTGCCAAGCAGAGTATTATCCAGCACTATAATATGATCAGGAGTATAAACATTTGTTCTGATAAAAATTTTGCTGTGACTTATCCTTAAATAGGCCTCAATGGGAGCTCCCCTTCTTTCGATTCCAAAAAAAGGAAAACTCTGCACATAATATCCTGCCTGGAAAAAGGCCTTTGACATAAGTATTGACGCAACCACAGCCCCTTGGCCGCCGCGTCCGTGAAAACGTATTTCCAGCATGCTGTTTCCTGTTGCTTTCTGATTCAACCAACTATTAATCTATCTCTTTAACATCATTAGTATCTTCAAGGTCATCGTCAAGTAATTTTATTTTTCGGGCCCTTCTTTTTCTTGCTATAATAAAACAGATTGTAAGCGTTGACAGAATGGCCATGGGGAGAAGCAATTCGGCCATCATAAAGGTTCTTTCTCCCGGTTTAAGATCTACGGATTCAATCTTGGTTGTTTCAACTTTTTTTTCTTTCCGCGAATTAAGGGTAATAAAGATTGCCCCAAGGTA
>JAERRQ010000185.1 GCA_016735355.1 Desulfobacterales bacterium
ACGTCGGCCAAAATTTAAAGCTCCAAAAAATGTAGGTAAAAAATTACTGAATAAACAGTAGGTTGTAATATAAACTACAAAAATTGGAGTATAGTGGGCGAAGTTAGAACCAAGCCCCATTTTCAATTGATCCGGTATTTTAATAAACGAAAATTGCGCTAACCGCATACGGCACTGGATGGTGCGGTCTCTGCGTAAATCTGCTGAAAAGGAGCAGTTTGACTTTCACCATGCTGATTGTTATATAATCAATTATGGAACCAAAGGATATTGTAGAATATATAGACCGCCAGAAGATACTCTGCGCGGTTGTCATGGAGGTAAAGGGCAACCGGCTCAGGCTCCTGACAGAGACCAACCGTGAAGTTAATCTTTCCACAAACCGCTTGCTGCATAACTCCAAAAAAAGTCTTGACCTCTCTTTAGGCAGGGATAATCTGATCAACGCTCTGCGGGAAATATCGACATATCGAAAAAAACTTGCGCATGATATAGACATAAAAGGGTTATGGGAAATACTTAATACAGAGCAGGAATGGATAGATGTTGAAACAATGACGGCTTTCTGTTTTTCCGGAACCTCCGACGGTGACCATGAATCCTCGGTTGTCAGGGCATTTTTTCATAACAGGCTCTATTTTAAATTTGATCATAACCGGTTTTTCCCGCACTCCGAGGAGCAGGTAAAGCAAAATCTTGAGCGCCTCAAAGAGGAAGATCAGAGAAGGCTTATTATAGAAAAAGGGAGTGAATGGGTAAAACGGGTATACGGTTCGGAAAAAAATAATTATAACCCGAAAGAAATTAATGATGATGCCACGAAAATTATTGATATAATTAAATCAGTTTTTATTTTTGAAAAGGAGAGTAAGCACTATTCCCTATGTAAAGCTATTTTTAAAAAAGCAAACATTAATTTAACTGAAAGCTTCAGGCTTCTTATAAAAGCCGGCGCACTCAATGAAAACGAAAATATCTATCTTTACAAATCCGGTATTTCAGTAACTTTTTCAAACAAAGCAACAACACTCTCTTCTACTCTTTCCCTTCCATTATCTTATAATAACGGGCGTAGAGATCTTACTGACCTTTCAGTTATAACCATCGACGGCAGGGCTACCATGGACTTTGATGATGCCTTGAGCATAGAGGAGATTGACGACCATTACCGTCTGGGTATTCATATTATAGATGTCGGGCATTTCGTAAAAAAAGGCGACGCGGTTGACCAGGAAGCTCTTGCACGGGGAAGCTCAATTTATATGCCTGATCAGATCATCCCCATGATGCCGACATGTTTGGCCGAAAATATTTGCAGTCTCAAGGAGGGGGAAATACGTCCGGCTATAAGTATTATGGTCAATTTAAGCAGGTTTTATGAAATTATCGATTATGAGATTATGCATAGTATTATCATGGTCGAACATCAGCTTACATATTATAACGCAAACCTGATGATAAAGGAAAACAGGGCTATATCTATTCTTCATGAGATCGCAAAAACATTTCGTCAGTTCAGAATAAAAAACGGAGCCGTTCAGATTTCTCTACCTAACATCAACGTCTGGATAAATGAGACTGGCGAAATTAATGTATGCCGAATTAATCGGGAAAGCCCGGCAAGGATGCTGGTTGCTGAAATAATGATAATGGCTAACTGGATTATGTCCGGATTCTTGTCCAAAAACTCAATGCCGACAATTTTCAGATCCCAGGCAGGGCCGAAGGAACGTCTTTACCAGTGGGATGATGGGACACTTTTCCAAAACTGTATGCAACGCAGGCTAATGAATCGTTTTATGCTTGACAGCAAACCGGGGCATCACTCCGGACTTGGATTGAACTCTTATGCAACAGCCACATCACCGATCCGGAAATATTTTGATCTTGCAACACAGCGGCAGATACGCGCTGTTCTCGGCTTGGAGGAACCATATTCCAAAGAAGAGATAGATACAACGATTAACATGCTTGCCGAACCAATGCATAGTGTGATCATGGTTCAACGGAATCGCGTGCGGTACTGGCTGCTGAAATATCTTGAAAACAGAATCGGTCAAAAAGAAGATGCCATTATATTATATAAACGCAGGGATTATTATCAGATACTGATTCCGGAGTATATGCTGGAATGTAATTTATCACGGTCCGGGGTGGAAAACTTAAAGCCGGAGACCCTTGTTAAAGTCACAATCCAGAATGTCGATGCGCGGAAAGATATTCTTACAGTGTTTCTGGGTTAATAAGGATTAACGACCAATGGAAAATGGGGGCAGTTTTTTAATATGAGCCACTCCGGTTTCAGTCATTGTATTAGAATATTGAAATAGAATACATTTTTCGCTTTGGGGTCGACACAATCCTAAAGATTGGCATTTCTTAGGAATTCAACTGCTTTATCTTTCTCCTCAATCGGAAATCCTTTAATATCTATGTTCTTAAATATTTTGCCTTCAAGATCGACAAGCCTATGTATCCATTTTTTATGTGTTACAATTGCTATCTTGCTAAAATGTGAAATCCCAAAATCAATAAAGAACTTAATTTTCTTAACTATTGCACCAAACTCAACTCCACCGAAACTTACGACCTCTTGATATACGATTAGTTTTTCGTCTTTATCTATTTTTTCCTTAAATATAGAAAACAGAGATGTCATTTCCTCTTCTGTGATCTTTCCTTTCACACGATATGCAACGGCTTTTTCAAACCCTATATCTATCATCTCTAACATTCTATTCATCTCCTCATTCATGATTTAAGGGAACTGGAAGGAAATAATCTACGCATATCGTGGCCACTTGCGAATCACAAACTTAAACGCTTTGTGAGTCTATTCACACTTTTCATCTTGATGCTCACTTAGTTCACCAACAGAC
>JAERRQ010000288.1 GCA_016735355.1 Desulfobacterales bacterium
TTCAAAAAAAATTCCCATTGATATTTTCCCGATAAGATCCAATGCTGGTGATGCGTCGATTCTCTCTGAAATAGAAAATGGAGAGGTGGTATATGAAAAATGAAACAAAAATCTGGCTGGATTATGCTGCTGAAAATATCGAATCCGCCCGAATTTTACTGAACAGCAATCTTTTCAATTCCTGCCTGCAGAATGTTCAACAATGTGTTGAAAAGCTGTTGAAAGCTGTTTTTGTGGAACTTTCCGCCAAACTCATTAAAACGCACAGCATCTCCAGGTTAACACAAGTATTGGCGGATAAAGGTGTGGCGGCAGATATTACCGATGATGAATGCGATCTCCTCGACACCATCTATTTGCCTTCTAAATATCCCATTGGCAGCGTTATTCCCGATTATGAACCGGATGCTGATATTTGCCGAGAGTGTGTGGGCATTGCCCACCGTGTAGAAAAATCAGTAAAAGTAATTATCGCAAAAATCGGAGGGGAAAAAGAGACGACCCTAAAGAGTTAAAATAATTGTAAACGTTCACATTACAAGCGACAAAGTTTCCAATTTATAAATTGAATTTTGGGCTATCAACGTAAGGCGGGCCAGCTATTTTGGTGGATTCGTCGCTTACGCTCCTTAATCCTACGATTCAAGATAGCAACGTAAGTTTGTAGGGTGGATTAAGCGAATCGAATCCACCGAAACCTGTAAATTCAATCAGCCATAAAGCCAAAATGGCGGAAAGTCTCCCGCTTTAAGTTGGTAGCCGAATTTTATTATATTTTTCAACCGATAACTGTGAACCGACAACCGTGAACGGTTATAAATAATTTTACATAAAGTATTTTTGGGCGCATGTCGCGGCTCTGGGTGGATACAGCACCGAAAAAACCGGGGAGATTATTTTGTGATTAAAGGTTGGAACTTGGAGATTATGGTATTATACTATTAAGTAGAGTGTTTTTTTAAGGCATATTTTTTGCTTTTAGTATTTTAGTTTAATGTTAGTATATTTTAGTTTAATTTTTCGTTTAATATACATTAATCCCATCAAACGAATATGGGAGGGAGCATGGCTGATTTAAAAGAGATTAAACCGAACCGAACTCTTGAGTATCATCTCAACGCAGTAAAAGAGGGCGAGCGATCCTTTGAAAATGCCTTCCAGGCTGTGTCCAGGATGATTCTGGAGGATGAGATCGAAAAAGTTGTTGTAAAAGGTATCACCACTTATAATTACAAAATTTTCAACCGCGGGGCAAAGCATGTAATAGGCATGTATGATGAGATTAATAGTTTTGTATCCTTTGTCAAGGATGCCGCTGAAGGAGGCTCTTCCAAAGAAATGGCTTATGTCCTTGTGGGTGAGCCGGGCAATGGCAAGACTTTTTTTGTGGAATTTTTATGCTCCTTGTACCGTAAATTTCTCTCGAACGACAAAAATCGTAAATATTCTTTCAAATTACACAATCTTGACAAAGTCGGTGGTTATGGAAGGATTCCCACAATTGAATCACAGACATACGAAGATCCTATGATTCTTGCGATGAATCTTTATGAAGATCCTGACAAAAATAGAAATTTTTTATCCGAAAAAATCGGTTTTTCTGATTCGGAAATCGAAAAACTTTATAGAAACTACCGACCCCTGGGCGCGTGCACTGGATATATCTGGAATGATATCCAGGTTTATATGGACGGCAATATGGATGATATCTTGAAATGTATAGAGATCGTGCCGGTTCCGCTTATTGAAAGTCTGGGAACCATTACAGGTAAATATCCTGCCAAAGATAAAATCACCTCTTCATCTGTGGACCTTCTAGGGGAAGAGTCTATACAGCGCCTGCTTCATATTACAGATACAAGTAATCCTTATCGTTTTGATCTTAAACGCGGTGCGCTTGCACGGGTGGCTGGCGGCGGAATTCATTTCAGCGATGAAATTTTCAAGAATAAGAGAGACCTGGTGCAGGTCTACCTTGGTGTTATCCAAAATCGGAACATTGAGATCGACGGCTTTAAGTGGCCTATAGATACTCTTATAATAGCCACCAGTAATAATTCGGAATTTAACCGGTTTCTGTCGGAAAAGGAGGAAGCTCCTATTGTTGACAGGTGTCGTATCTCCCATGTTTCCCATAACACTGATTACAAACTGCAGGAGAAACTTACTGCATATGCCATCGGCAGTGAAACAAAAACCACCCTGGATAATGAGAAACTGCATCAGGATCCCAACCTTAACTACGCAGCTTCTTTGGCTGCTGTTCTTACTCGTCTCCCAAGATCGGAAAAACTTACTCCTATTGAAACAATGAAACTGGCTGCGGGTGAAATAGCAGGTGAAAAAAGCATCAAGGCCCTGGCCGAAGTTATAGATACATTAAACCAGGATCCTGAAATTACCAACAGATTCGGCCAAAAAGGGCTTGGCCAGCGTAATCTTGGAAGAGCCATTCAACTTATGCTCGAAAGCTCCGAAACAAATGAAGGCAAGTGTATGTTTGCATATAATGTCTTTAAGGCGGTTGAGAGGATTATCCTCGATTATGTATCAGAAGCCAATGACAGGGCAAAATACCTTGAAGATCTTAAAACAGCCAAGGGCTTGTATCGCGAAAGGATCATGACCGAGATGTTCAATGCCTATATGGATGAGCCGCATGCCATTAAAAAGGATGTTATGAACTACGTCAACATGATCATAGGGATTGACGCAGAAAATCTGGGGCCGGACAAGATGTGGAAATATAAAGACCCCCAGACCGGCGAACTTAAGGCCATGAAAATTGATGAGCGCTATATCAAGAGCGTGGAAGAGCAACTGGGGCTCAAGACCGAGGAACAGCGGAATACATTCCGGACGACCATTCGAAAGATTTACGGTCAAAAACTTTCCGTAGATCCTGATTATGATTTTATGGATAATCTGGAGCTGGTAAAAGCTGTTACCGATGTCAGGCTCAAGTCTGATATATCCGGAGCGGGAAGTCTTATCGGTGCTCTTGCAAACAGAACCAACGAGGAGAACCAGAAGCTGTACGACCGGATGATAGATACAATGCTGACAAAATTAAACTATTGCAAGACTTGCGCTCAGAAAACCATAGAATACTTCTGTACCCAGGAGGATGAAAAGTAGGGGGACGGCATGGACCCAAAACTCTTGAAATATTTTAACAGGATAAAAGATAGGGGCCTTACACCCGAGCGGGAAAGGATAATCCTCAAGGAACTGCATGACAACCGCACCCATAATGATCCCGGTGGTTTTCAAAATATCATTCCCGCCTCACCGCCATTCGGCGGCCTTTACAGCTATAATGATCTATTAATGCTTCAAGCCTTGTCGGAACCCTTGGCCTCATATACGCTTAGGCTTAAATCCCTGGATGAACTCCTGGAACGTGATAAAAAGCGGGAAGAAGACGGGTTTCCCCGCAAGATCAGGGTTGGCCGGTTAATTAAACCCGGGAAAAGCGGCAAAGATAAAATTGTTGTTGTTCCTACCACCGTGGAGGAGAAGTTTCTGCACGACTCCATCCGGGAGACTTCGGAAGAAGAGGCATCTTCAGGAGGATCAGGAGAAGGAGAAGAAGGAGAGATTATAGGTGAGCAGCCGGTGCATGAACAGGGTGGTTCAGGAACCGGCCCGGGTGAAGGAGAAGGAGGCCCCCACGAAATGGAGTCGAATGCTTATGATATTGGAAAAATTCTGTCTGAGCATTTTGAATTGCCGAATCTTAAAGACAAAGGGAAAAAACGTTTTCTGTCCCGTTATACATATGACATGACCGACATAAATCGTGGATTCGGCCAGTTTCTTGATAAAAAAGCCACTTTGCGTCAAATTGTTGAAACCAATATAAGCCTTGGGAATCTTCCTGATCCGGAAAATATCGATCCCACCGGTTTTCTGATTTCACCAAGGGATAAGATATATCGGATACTCTCCCGGGAAAAGGATTATGAATCCCAGGCGATGGTCTTTTTTTTAAGAGATTACTCCGGTTCAATGAGCGGTAAACCGACTCAGCTGGTAGTGGCACAGCATGTCCTGCTTTACAGCTGGCTGCTCTATCAGTATGATAAACGGGTGGAGTCGCGTTTTATCCTGCATGATACTGATGCTACTGAGGTTCCTGATTTCTACACCTATTACAACTCAAAGGTGGCAGGCGGCACAAAGGTTTTTGCTGCTTTCCGGCTGCTTAACGAAATAGTTGAAAAGGAGAGTCTGGCCCGGGATTATAATATATATATATTTTATGGAACCGACGGCGACGATTGGGACACAGGAGGCAAGGAGGCTGTTCCGGAATTAAAAGAAATGCTGACCTATTCCAACCGAACCGGAATCACCATAGTGGAACATTCCTACGGATCGAGCGGGAACACGGAAGTTGAAAAATATGTTAAAAAATCGGGCTTTCTTGAAAAGCATCCCGACCTGCTCCGGATGGATGTTATGAAGTCGGATGCGGATGAGCCGCGTTTGATCGAAGGCATAAAAAAACTTATCTCATAATATGAATCGGCAACCGTGAACGGTTAATAGGAATGTTATGGAACTTATAGATCAACATACCAAAAAAATCATGGAAGGCTGCAAGGAGAGGGCCCGGGACGCGGGCCTTAAGTTTCAGGATGAAACTTTGGAATATATTGTAACCAACCGGGATTTACTGGAACTGTCACCGAAAATAATGATTCCCACCCTTTACGATTACTGGGTCCATGATGTGGAGGTCCTTAAAGAAAAAGGAAAATACGAACTATATCCTGGCAACCCGTATGAAACAGTAATCAACACCCGTCCGGCCATTTCTTTTTACAATGATAATAATCCGGATTGGCTGAATGTTATGATATTCTATCATGTTCTGGCGCATATCGATTTTTTTCAGAACAATCTCTTTTATCGTCATACATGGGACTACGATTTTACAGGTCAGGCCCTCTCGGATAAACGACTGATTGCAAAACTGAGATCCGAACACGGCCGGTGGACAGATTATGTTATTGAATTTTCCAGGGGGCTAGATAACCTGGCAGGATATTATAATGAACTATCAAGTCTGAACCGCAAGGAGAATACGGGCTGGTCAAAGCGGATCGATTTTTACTTTGATGTATTTATACAGAAAATAAACAAACTCAGCGTACATGAATATATTAAAGAAATCGAAAGATATAATGAGTGCCTGAAGGAATTCGGCGATTTGGGGGAAGAGACCTTCATGGATGAAATAGATTCAAAACATCCTGAATTTAAAGAGCTTTTCCGCAAGAGCCGGGAAAAGAAACCCAAAGGCAAGCCGGATCTTATGCAATATTTAATGGAGAATTCCGAATTTTTGAATAAAGAAAAAAACAAGTGGATGCAGTCTGTTTTACAGGTTGTCAGAAACACTTCAGTTTTTTTTCAGCCCCAGATCCGGACAAAAATACTGAATGAAGGTTGGGCCAGTTACTGGCACGAAACCCTCTTTCTGAGAGATGACAGGATAGGCGGACATGAGGTTGATTTTGCCAGGCTGAATGCCGGTGTGACGTCGATGCCCAGGGTCGGCCTGAATCCATACGCGCTTGGCATGCGTTTGTTTTACTATATTGAAGAGATGGCCGATAAAGGAATGCTAAGTTTTGAATTTCAAAGCCTTGCCAATGCCGAACAACGGGAAAAGTTTGATCATGATACAGGAGATGGAAGAAATTTTATTTTCAAGGTACGTGAAAATTATTCGGATTCTACCTTTATCAACGAATTTCTGGATCAGGATTTTGCCACCCGGAACAGGCTTTTTGTTACCGGAAGGAGATTAAACCAGGCTAAAAAGGTTTATGAATATTACATCAAGAGCCGGAAACTCGAAGACTACCGGGAGATGGTGCTGAATTCACTTTATCATCCTCCGCAGATTACGATAGATACCGAAAAGATGAAAAATAACTCATTATATCTTACCCATCTTTTTGAACATAAGCCGCTGGTCAAAGAGTTTATTGCCAATACCATGATGGGGATCGAGTACCTGTGGGGAGCTCCTGTGCATCTTGAGACGCAT
>JAERRQ010000408.1 GCA_016735355.1 Desulfobacterales bacterium
GTCATGAAAATATGGGCATCATCCTGATGAAAAGCCCGCACCCGGAAAAGGCCGGAAAGAACACCGCTCAGTTCGTGCCGGTGTACCAGGCCGATCTCAGCGGCCCGGATTGGAAAATCTTTATATGAACGGGTGGCGGTCTTGTAAAGGAGCATGCCGCCGGGACAATTCATCGGTTTGATAGCGTATTCGGTCTCATCGACTATGGTGATGTACATGTTTTCGCGATAATTGTCCCAGTGCCCGCTTTGAACCCACAAGCTTTTGTCAAGCATGATCGGGGTTTTTGTTTCCACATAACCGGCGGCCTTATGCTCTGCGCGCCAGTAATCAAGCAGAACATTCCAGACCTCCATTCCTTTGGGGTGAAAAAAAGGCATGCCCGGAGCAGCTTCATGAAAACTGAAAAGATCCATGGCCAGGCCGAGTTTCCTGTGATTTCTCTTTTTAGCCTCGGCTATAAAATCAAGATGAGCTTTTAATTCCTTTTTATCAAAAAAAGCAGTGCCGTATATGCGCTGGAGCTGGGGCCTGGTCTGGTCTGCGCGCCAGTACGCGCCGGAAACCTTCATAAGTTTGAAAGCCTTGATAAAGCCGGTATGGGGAATGTGGGGTCCCCGGCATAAATCGGTAAAATCACCCTGAGTATAAAGGGATATGGTTCCATCCTCAAGATCGTTAATCATCTCGAGTTTGTATTCTTCATCCCGGTAAAACCCAATTGCCTCTGCTTTGGGTACATTTTTGCGGACAAAGGGTATTTTGGCCTTGATAATTTTTTTCATCTCAGCCTCGATGGCGGGAAAGTCTTCTTCTGAAACCGGCTCCATATCTATATCATAATAAAAGCCATTTTCCACAACCGGCCCGATGGTCAGGCTGGCGTTTTTGTATATTCTCTGAACAGCCTCGGCCATAACATGCGCCGTGCTGTGGCGCAGGATTTCCAAAGCTTTGGCGTCTTTTTTAGTAATAAATTCTATTTTCGAATCCTTATCAATACCTCTGCTCAAATCCAACAGCTCCGAATCAATCTCCATTGCAACGCAGTTGCGGGCAAATCCTTCGGAAATACTCCGAGCCACATCAAATCCGGAGGGATTCTGTTCAAATTCTTTTATTGCTCCATCGGGGAATGTAATTTTTATCATTATAATATGCTCGTTATATGTTTAAATTGTCAGATAATTACCCTATGTTAAAATTTGGCACAAGGCCAAAGGGAGGAAGGCGTATTGTAATACTCCGACGACCGATAACGCAGTGAAATTATTTATGTGACAATCTATATAGCATAAATTGGAAAACTATCCAAAAATATTTGCAATTTTATCATTTAAAGAAATAACCACAAATCTTCAACAATGACAGTATTATGACATCTGCTATGCTTGAGCGATTGCTGCACCATGGGGTTCAAAATTTTGAACCCCTACTATTAAGGAACGGGGACGAAATAACTTCCCCAACGATACATCACAGCTTCAGGCCTTCTTTGCCCGATCTGAAATCACAAAAATATTGAAATAGCTTGCTATTCCTTCAACTTTTGTGATTGCAGATCGAACAAACCTAACCTAAATCTGTGCGCCTACTTGTGGAAGTTATTTCGTTCACGTTCCTAAGCTATTTTTGGTCTTGCTGAAGGATGCCTTATTTTTTTGCAACTTTTTTATATTATACCCGTATATATTGACTTTTAGTATAAAATTTGTTTTTTTAAAAATAAACCTGATGTAGCAAAGGAGCTGTTCGCATGCTTGCTATAACCGAATTTGACACCTTAAGTTATGCCAATGAATTACAAGGAGCCGGTTTTACTAAAAAACAGGCTGAAGTCCAGGCCAAAACTTTAAAAAGGATTATTGACAGCAACCTTGCCACCAAGCAGGATATTCTGATGCTGCAAAAGGATATCGCTGAAACCAAAACCGCTTTACAAAAGGAAATCTCCGAAACAAAAGCTGATTTACAAAAGGAAATCTCCGAGACAAAAGCTGATTTACAAAAGGTGATCTCCGAAACAAAAACCGATTTGCAAAAGGTGATCGAAAAAAATGCACAAATCGCAAAGCAGGATATCCTGATGCTGCAAAAGGATATTGCTGAAACCAAAGGCGATTTGCAAAAAGAGATTGCTGAAACCAAAGGCGATTTACAAAAGGAAATTGCCGAAACAAAAGCCGGAATTATAAAATGGGTGGCCGGCATGCTTTTGGCTCAGTCCGCTGTTGTGGCAACCCTGGTTAAGCTGCTCTAAGGAACGTGGACGAAATAACTTCCACAAGTAGGCGCACAGATTTAGGGACTGCGCGAGCAATAGACCACATAAAGCCCGCTAATTCTCTGGCAATGGCTGTTTTTACAAGATTTGAATTTTTTCCTCCAAATACCATTCGTTTATAACGAGAACATAATCTTATCTGAGCTTTCAAGGCAATATCACATATTTTTTGGGACAGACCTTCATTGCGTTTTGCAATAGCCTGCTTTTCCTGGCAGGTAATCTGTATGCTTGAGCTGCTTCAATAATGGTTCGCACAAAAATAAGTTAGCAATTTTAAGTGTTGAGGCGCCTGGCTGGCAAGGCGCGAAAGCGTAGGAATATCAAGATATTTCTACGCTTTCGTAACGCAGCCAGACAGG
>JAERRQ010000213.1 GCA_016735355.1 Desulfobacterales bacterium
CCGAAATTTTTATATATTCGTCATGCCTGCCGCTTGAAAGAGTTTGACATAATTCTCTTAAATACATACATAAAATCAAATCATAAAAATATAACCGAATCGGACAAATAAAAAATGTTTATTCAAAGATTCCCTGATATAGCAGAATTCAGAAGACTTGCTGAAAAGCATAATGTGATTCCGGTATGCGTTGAAATTCTTGCGGATACGGAAACACCGGTCTCTATTTTAAAAAAATTATACGATAATGATGGGCCTGTTTTTCTGTTCGAGAGCGTGGAGGGGGGCGAACGATGGGGCAGATACAGCTTTATCGGCGCTTCTGCCCGCTGTAAAATAAAAATTTATTCAACATTTGTTGAAATTGAAGAAAAGGGTTCCCCAAAACATATCCCCCATTATGGAGATCCTCTATCAATCTTGAGGAATTTTATGAAACGCTTTGTCCCTGCGGATGTCCCTGGTCTCCCCAGGTTTTGGGGCGGTATGGTAGGTTATTTAACATATGAAATGGTTTCATTTTTTGAGAAGATCCCGAATAATATGCCGGAAGACAAGCCCCTGGCCAATTTTATAATACCTGATGAACTGCTGATATTTGATAATATCCATAATACGTTAATGGGATTGTCAGTCGTTTTTTTAGAACGTAATTATACAAGGGATGAAATCGATACCTTATTTAAATCAGCCAATGAAAGGATCACCTCGATATTTGATATAATAAATCATTCGCAACAGGAAGAATATGAATATCCGGAGAGCAAAGATTACAGCCTTAATGCCGTTAAGGTTGATGATGAGTACAGGGGATATGTAAAAAAAGTAAAGGAATATATCCTTGCCGGAGATGTTATTCAGACTGTCATAGCGCAGCCGTTTGCATCTTCCGATACACCTGACCTGTGGCATCTGTACCGCGCTCAAAGATATATCAATCCCTCTCCCTATCTTTATTTTATGCATATTGACGATATGGCTCTGGTAGGGTCATCCCCGGAAACAATGGTGCGCCTGGAGGATGGAACAGCCAATCTGCGTCCCATCGCTGGAACACGCCCCAGGGGATCGGATAAAAAAGAAGATGACAATCTGGCTGAAGAGCTGCTTGCAGACGAGAAAGAAAGGGCGGAGCATCTTATGCTGGTTGATCTGGGGCGTAATGATCTGGGAAGGGTTGCTCAAACAGGAACTGTTAATGTGACTGACCTTATGATTGTGGAACGGTATTCCCATGTAATGCATATTGTATCGAATATTACCTGTAAGTTAAAGCAGAATTGCGATGCTTGGGATCTTATTAAAGCGACTTTTCCGGCCGGAACTTTGTCCGGAGCGCCTAAGGTTAGAGCCATGGAGATAATCTCTGAACTGGAAGATGAACCGAGAGGTCCCTATGGAGGAGCAGTCGGTTACATATCTTTTAACGGCAATATGGATTTGGCCATAACAATAAGAACTGCATGTATTGAAAACGGCAGGCTTACTGTGAAAGCGGGAGCCGGGATTGTGTATGATTCGGATCCTGAAAAAGAGAGGGTCGAGACTGTAAACAAGGCCATGTCCATCCAGAAAGCTTTGCAGCTCCTAAAGTATGGATCAGGCCGAATGGATCAAGGGAGTGAAAAATTATGATCGTAATGATTGACAACTATGATTCATTTACCTACAACCTCGTGCAATATCTTGGGCAGCTTGGAGCAGATGTAAAGGTTTTTAGAAATGATGCGGTAACAATTGAGGAGATTGTTGCTCTATCTCCTTCTGGAATAGTGGTTTCTCCTGGTCCAGGCAGGCCGGAATCCGCTGGATTGTCTGTTCCTGCGATTCAGTATTTTTCCGGCAAAATACCAATTCTGGGAGTCTGCTTAGGGCACCAGTCGATAGCCTTTGCTTTTGGCGGTAAAATTATTCCGGCCAAATATATCATGCATGGTAAAACTTCTATAGTAAAATCAGATGGAAAGTGTTTGTACGAGGGGCTGGAAAAACAATTCGCTGCAATGAGGTACCATTCTCTGTCCGTATCACGGGATATGCTGCCGGACTGCCTGGAGATAACGGCGGAATCGGATGATGGAGAGATTATGGGCTTAAGACACAAAAAACATTTTACAGAAGGGATCCAGTTCCATCCGGAATCTATAATGACATCCTCGGGCATGCGGCTTTTGGAAAATTATTTGAATTATGTTTAAAAAATATCTTAATCAAATTATCAGTCGTACAGATCTTAACGAAACAGAGATGTACACCATGATAACGGAAATTTTTTCAGGTAATATTACGGATGCCCAGATCGGCGCATTCATGGCTGCTTTGGCGACCAAGGGAGAGACCTTTGAAGAGGTTGCCGGAGCCGCAAAAGCTATGCGTGACAAGGCGCGTCATATTAAAATATCCGGTTCTGAAGTAATAGATACCTGCGGAACCGGAGGAGACGGCGCCGAAACATTTAATATATCAACCACAACGGCTTTTGTTGTGGCCGGGTGCGGGTTAAAAGTAGCCAAACATGGCAACCGTTCTGTTTCCAGCAGGTGCGGGAGCGCTGATCTGCTTGAAATTCTGGGAGTAAAAATTGACGCTGATCCTGAAACTGCGGCCAGGGCGGTTTCGGAAATCGGCATAGGCTTTTTCTTTGCGCCTTTGTTTCACGGCGCCATGCGATATGCGGCCAAAGCAAGAAAAGAGATCGGGGTTCGCTCAATATTCAATATGATCGGCCCCTTAACCAATCCTGCCAATGCGGATCGTCAGCTAATAGGAGTTTATGCGCCGGAGCTGACCGGACTGATGGCCAATGCACTTAAGCTGCTTGGCAGCAGGCGGGCTTTTGTTGTTCACGGGCATGACGGTCTTGATGAAGTTTCAGTCTGTGCTCCTACCAGGATTTCAGAGCTGAAAGATCAAAAGATCAAGACTTACGATGTTTTTCCAGATGAGTTTTTCAGTACACCAGCAAAACCTGGAGATATTATGGGAGGAACTCCCAGGGACAATGCAAAAATTACGCTTCAAATTCTTAATGGGGAAAGCGGTCCAAAACGTGATATTGTAATATTAAATGCCTCTTTTGCTCTGGTTGCGGGGGGTAAGGCAAAAAATATTTCAGAGGGCATTCAGCTTGCATGCTCTTCCATCGATAATGGGTCTGCCATCCGAAAGCTGGATAAGCTTGTACGGTTTTCGCAGCAATAGACTTGGATGCCGGCTTGACAAACGGCCTGAATGTCGTTATTTTTTTTAAAATTCAAATTTAAATTACTTTTTTTTATAAACAACAGTAGGGTAAAAGATAATATTTTGAACGACCCTGTTATAACAAAAAATCCTTTTGCTATTCTTGGCGGACTGGTTCTGTTGCTGCTTCAGAGGATAGGGAGAACATCTATTTTTTTTATAAAAGGTTTTTTCTCCATATTTTTCCCGCCGCTGCAGTTTGCAAAAGTCCTGGATCAAGTCTATTTTATAGGAACGAAATCTATTTTTGTTATTACTCTCACCGGAGCTTTTACAGGCATGGTGCTGGGGCTTCAGGGGTATTATACACTGGTAAAATTCGGCTCGGAAGGGATGCTTGGCGCTGCTGTGGCCTTGTCCCTGATCCGTGAAATGGGCCCCGTGCTGGCAGCTATCATGGTAATCGGAAGGGCCGGTTCCGCCATGGCGGCTGAAATTGGAATCATGCGTATCTCAGAACAAATCGATGCACTGGAAACCATGGATATCGATCCGGTGCGATTTCTTTTCAGCCCCAGGCTTGTGGCTGCTATAATCAGTTTTCCCATCCTGACTGCTCTTTTTGATGTTATTGGTATACTGGGCGGCTACCTTACCGGGTCTCTCCTGCTTGGTATAAATTCCGGAATCTATTTTGCAAGGGTGGAATCCAGCGTTGAAATGCATGATGTTTCAGGAGGTTTTATTAAAGCTATAGTCTTTGCCATGGTGGTTGTTACAATCTGCTGTTCCCAGGGATATTTTACCCATACCAGAACAGATGGATTCGGAGCAAAAGGAGTAAGCCTTTCAACAACTTCGGCAGTGGTTATCTCCTGTGTGCTTGTCCTTGTTACAGACTATATACTGACATCTTTTTTGCTATAGATTGTCACATAAATAATTTCACTGCGTTATCGGTCGTCGGGGTAGGGGTTCAATATTTTGAACCCCTACCCCCCTCTGGCCTTGTGCCCAATTTTAAAATCGGGTAATTATCTGACAATCTATTATAGACGATTATGACTCAACCTCTGATACAATTTAAAAATGTTTGCAAAAAATTCGGACGGAACGTTGTGCTTCGCAATGCGAATCTAAGCATATACAAGGGAGAAATAACAACCATTATAGGAAAAAGTGGAGGCGGTAAAAGTGTGCTTCTGAAGCATATTATCGGTCTGATGGAACCTGATTCAGGACAGATTCTCTTTAATGGCCGGCAGGTTTCGGAGATGAATAAAAAAGAGCGGCATAAATTAAAAAAAAAATTCAGCTATATGTTTCAGGGTACGGCCTTATTCGATTACATGACGGTTTTGGACAATATTGCCCTTCCCTTGCGTGAGACAACATATATGCGTGAATCTAAAATCCTGGATCGGGTACACAATATGCTGGCGCAGCTCGATCTCCATGAAATTGACAACAAATATCCGTCACAGCTTTCAGGAGGTATGAAAAAACGTGTGGCCATGGCACGGGCTTTGATTACAGAACCGCAAATTGTTCTTTTTGATGAGCCAACCACTGGTCTCGACCCGATACGGAAAAATGCGGTTCACAGCATGATCTCCGGGTATCAGAAAAAGTTTGAGTATACAGGGGTGCTTGTAAGTCATGAGATACCGGATATTTTCTATATTTCCCAGAGGGTTGCAATGCTGGATAACGGAACCATACTTTTTGAAGGCACAACCGATGAGCTTCAGAGATCGGCAGAACCTAAAATTCGGCAGTTTATACATGGTTTTGACATAAACATAAAGCAGGACGAGCTGACCGGTATGGGGACAAAAATAGATGTTGACCAGAGCTTCATGGAGTCAATGGATAGGCTTCAGGAAGATAAACTTGTATTTTCTATTATCATTTTTTATGTTGATAATATGGATAAAATCAATGAAACGGCAGGACATATTGCCGGTCAGACTGTAGTCAAAAATTTCTCGATACAGTTAAAAGAGTGTCTCAGGTTTGGGGATACATGTATAAGATACGGATTGAACAAGGTTCTATTAATTTTACCGGGAACAAACAAGGTCCAGGCTCAGGGATTCTGCTCGAAACTGGCAGACAAGATCAAATGGCATAAACATACGGAACTGATGCCTTGCAAGGGACTTCACGTATCAATCAGCGCTGGTCTGGCAGAGGCTGACAAATTGAGTTGTTTTGATCATTTACTTTCATCAGCAGAATCGCAAAGGATCAGACTGGATGAATTTTGTGCTATATCTGAAGCGGAGGCGCCATGAAAAAATTTTCCCTTGAAACATCTGTGGGCATTTTTGTGCTGATCGGAATTTTATGTATAGGATATCTTGCCATCAAGCTTGGCAAAATGGAATGGCTGGGAAACAATAATTATGAGCTTACAGCCAGGTTCGAGTCGGTTTCAGGTTTAAAGGTAGGCGCGCAGGTTGAAATGGCGGGTGTCCCCATCGGGCGGATCGATTCCATAAACCTTGACAAGGATCGCCAGATTGCACTTGTAAAATTTAAAATTCAGAATGGGATTGTACTTACGGATGATGTTATAGCTTCGGTAAAAACCTCAGGTTTGATCGGAGACAAGTTTATCAAAATATCTCCAGGCGGCTCTGAAGAGATTTTGCACAATGGAGATGCCATTACAGAGACGGAATCATCTCTGGATATTGAAGACTTAATCAGCAAATATGCCTTTGGCAGTGTGGAATAGGAGCTGCATCGAATGACTTTGAACAAAATAATACGGGTATCTCTTTTGCT
>JAERRQ010000405.1 GCA_016735355.1 Desulfobacterales bacterium
CGGTCCCTTTCAAAATCTGCAGGCCTGCCTCGGCCAGTTGCGGTGGGACAGGGGTAATATTGACCGGTTGCAACAGTTGGGACTGCAAAATTTCACTGCTTCTGGCAATTTCATGCCTCGGCAGGGCGGAGTATGAATCAGCGAGAAAGCGGTGTGCAGAATAATTGCCAGGGTCGGTATTGAGAGATTTCCAACCCTCCACTAACGCCAGTTGCTGGAATCCGAGATCATTATAGATTCGGGCAAGGCCGGCGCTGCGTGCGGCCAGATCCTGATCCAGCAAAAGACGTGAACGGTACACAGCCCGGTTATCGTTTAATTCGATCGATTTCTGCAAATCCTGCAAAGCTTCTACCGGGCGGTTCATGGTCTGTTTCAGGATAGCATCATAGAAGTATGGTGTCGGATCCTCCGGGTCAAGTTTTTTGGCAATGGATAGCTGCCTCAGGGCGAGCTTACTGCGTTTTTCTTCATAATATGCCTTGCCCATATAGCTGCGAATAAGTGAATTATTCGGGTCAAGACTTGCCGCAATTTCAATTTCCCTGCGGCCTCCCTTTAAATCACCCTCCCGAATCTTTGCCAACCCAAGGCCCAGTCTGGGGAGAGGGGCTGCCTGATCCAGCCTGATTGCTTTTTCAAAAGCTTTTTTCCCATCTTTTGTATTTATTATGGCAAGGCAGGCAAAGCCCAAAACAGTATGGGTGCGTGCCTGGTCGGGGTTAAGAGACATAGCTTCCTGCGCAGCATCAAGGGCGCCATCTATATCTCCCACTGACAAACGAAGTTCGGCCAGCCGCGACCATGCCTGCCCATTTTCAGGATCAAGTTGGATGGCCTTTTTTATACCGGTTAATGCGCTTTGAAGTTTAAAATGAGCCTGCTCGGCAAAAGAGAGCGCAATCAGGGCAGGGGAGGAGTCCGGATCCAGCTCCACCGATTTTTGGGCAAGCCCAAGGGCCGTATCTTTTTGATTTTGGGCTAACGCTATGATCGACTTGAGGAGAAAGGAATAGCTGTTGGCGGAATCAATACTTAACGCTTTTTCTATGTTTAAAGCAGCTTCATCCACGCGTCCCACAGTAAGCAGCAAAGCGGCGCGGTAGTTATAATAGCGCGGATCGGAGATGTCGCCAGGCACCTTGGCCAGGCTTGAAAAGGCCTTTACCAGGTTTCCAGTCCGGTAAAATTCCATGGATTCCTGAACCATTGCTTGCCAACCGTTGTCAACGCCATTTATAAAGTCATAAGTGCGATAATATAAAATAGACGGATAGTAGAGGACCCACCGGACGGCATCCCTGGGGTGCATATCCATACGCAACACCGGGGAATGCCCGGCCATGGCAATTGCCGATTGACCATCCGCCAGGAGAAGTCGGCCTTTTTTATTTGTTGCAGATACCTGCCCTTCAAATACCGACAACAAAGTCTGTTGCTTTTCAACCCTGATAAAAAATTCTGTTCCATCAACAGCAGCGTTTACAAACGGCGTATTGACCCTAAGCTGCTGCAGGGAACGGCTGAAAAAATGAGCAGCCCCTTTTAACAGCTCAATCAAAGAGATGGAATCCCCTTTTTCTGATTCTAAAAGGGTTATGGTTGTCCGCTGGTCAAGGCGGATAATGATATTATTACAAAGTATAATACCTGCCCGGCTTTTCTCATGCACCTTAAGCATATCACCGAAACCATAAGTATCGTTCAATTTGACCGTGACCCAGTTATTTTCACCGGATCTGCGTGCTAAAACAGTACCCTGTACTGATACAATCTTCGCCACCCAGTCTTCATCTGCTTGCGCAGCTCCGGGGCATGGCAACAAAGATATAATCAATATGCCAATGAGAATGGTGATCAATCTAAAAGAAGAACACAGACTTTCCATCAATTTCCCTTTTTATTTTGAATTAAGGCAGACCAGACCGGTCCAGGTCTCCCCGGGGGAATTTTTTTTATACTTTTCACACAATATTCTATAAAAACGGGAAGGTCCATCTTCTCCAAATATTTTTGCTGTATTGTGAAATTGTGCAATTGCTTGATTCCATGATTGATTTCTGTAAAAATTTAGGGCTTCATCAAAAATTGTACAAAGCTCCTTTTGCTGTTTGCTTGCATCTCCCTTCCGGCATATTAATTCATAGACCATTATCGGTTTTGACTTTCCAACAACAAGAAATTCTCCAAGATTTCTAACTAAAAAATCATCAACTTGATACAGGCTCTCAGCAGACGCAAGTATTTCCGTGCCCATATATTTATTAAGCCCCTCCAACCGGGATGCCGAATTGATCACATCACCAACCGGGCGGTACTCATAATGATCAATGGCTCCAATATTGCCGAGCATCATTTGCCCGGAATGCAAACCTATGCGGATGGGAAGTTTTAATCGAGTAGATTCATTATTAAAACGATTTACATTACGCACTATATCAAGCGCTGTGTGGCAGGCCCGGTTCATCAGGGCAGGTTCAAGATCCGTATCCGCCCATATGGACAGCATGGCATCTCCCACGATGTTTGATATAAGTCCGCCTGATTTAACAACCGGTTCAAAAATAGTTTCATAATATTCATTCATATAACTTCCCAGTTCATCAGGTTTCATACTTTCCGACAAGGTGGTATATTGTCCCGCATCCGTGCATAAGCAAATTCCGGAGACCATTTCTCCGGTTTTGATAATTTCTGATTTGTTTGCCACAAGTTGATCTACTATCCTGGAAGGGAGATAATATCCGAACGCTTTTTTGATATTTTTACGTTCCCTGTGTGCCTCAAGGTATTTCCGGATAAAAGCTGAAAAAATAGTAACCGGAGATAGAAAAAAGAGGGGGATAACAAGGGGATACCAATTGCCGAAATTGTTGAATTGATATTGGGCAAAAAACAGGTAAAGGGTACTTAGAAGAATTATGCTTATTACAGCGGCAAAGGTACTAAAATAAAATGATAAAAAACCCAGCAACATTCCACCCAAAAAGATAAAAGAAAGATGATAAAGCAAATTGAGCGGCTTGATATGCATATCTTCCAGCATGTTTGCAAAAGCTGTTGCCGCAATCTCGACCCCGCTGATATCAACTCCGCTGGCCTGGGAAAAAACAGTATAAAAGCCATCTTCCTGCTCAGGCCGCAAATACTCCGAAACCCCGACAAAGACGGCTTTGTCCTTAAAAATAACCTTTTTTTGATTGGCCGCTATTACTTTAGAATAGGAAATAGTGGGTATACTACCCGGGGGGCCATAAAAATTGATAAAATGACTTGGGGGATCCTGATAATTTTTTATCAGCGCTTTAATAACCTGTTTCTTTTTTACTTCACCGGATAATAAGTTTGAGTTGCGAAGCTCAGCCAGCATTTTGTTTGCAATGGACGGATCTTTTTGAAAAATATCTCTGATTGCCCGGATATGTTTGCAAAGAGCGTTATCATTTATTAACGCCGTTTGATTATGAAACCTGATTTTTTCTCCTTGAGCAGGGTCAATCTTTTTCAATAAATGGGTAAATTCATCATAAAATTCCAGAGCGTAAACTTGAAGTGCCACCATTGGCAAGGTTGGCAGACCCCCTGCGTTTGTTTGAAATGTCCAGTATTGACTCACCTTAACCGGTACTTTCGGCAAAACAAAAGACGCCACAGCCACAGCCGATTTTGCAAAGAGAGGTATCGGCGGATTACGTGTTACGGCATGTAATTGACCGGAATACGCTCCCTGTTCGCTTGTCAAGGGAACTGTTTCCTTGTCCAAAGATTCGAAGAGGAGAACGTTGTTCGCATTTTTTATTGAATCGGCAAATAAATTATCATCGACCGGGGAACGGGGTTCATCGAAAAGAACATCAAAAGCAATAAGGGCTGCGCCTTTTTGTGTTAAAATATCAACAAGACCGGCATGTAAAGAGCGGGGCCATTTTTCAAGGTCATTAGGCAGGTTTAATTTTTTGGCGGAATTTTTATCTATGCTTATAATAATGACATCACGGGGAGCATATCTTTTTCCTCTGATAGAAAAGAGATACTCAAGACCGATATTTTCCTCCAGACTAAAAAACAGGGGGGTGAGGCAAAGTCCCAACAGTCCTGTTGCTATTCCAAAAAATAATGCTCTTAAAAGGCGCTCCATAAAATTAGTTGTAACCGTTCACGGGTAACAAAGATTTTTTGGTTTCAAAATTTTATTCTGAAAGGATTAAAATGCTATAATATAATAAATCCAATATAATAAATCCAGTTTTTCAATTTCTTTTGTCTTCTTATTTCCTTCCAGTTCCCTAACGGAAGTCCTCGGACTTCCAGTCTTTTGAAGAAAATACAAATGCAATAATCAAGGTTACAATCACCCAGTCCCTTCCTATCAGGATTATTGATGTCCAGGAATATCCACCATAAGGTTTTTGTACCTCATAATACAAATCGCCGACAAGAATAACTCCTAAAACAAACGGAACAAAGTACTTAATAAGGATATCCCACCATTTACCTATTTTGATTGAAGATATTTTATTGATATGATGCCTCAGGACCTTAATGTGGAAAAACCAGCCAACCAAAACCGCTTCCGCAATGCCGACAATTATAAGCCCGTAATGGGTCAAAAAATGATCTACAATATCGAGCCACAGAAGTCCTGCCTGGGTGGCAAATATAATTGAAGCGGTAAACCCGGTGATTGAAATTATAGTGACAAGCATGCCCCTTTGAAGTCCAAACTTGTCTATCAACGCTGCAACAAAGGCTTCAATGATCGATATGGATGAAGAAAAACCGGCAACTACCAGGCAAAGAAAAAAAACGGCTCCGAATAGATTGCCGGCCGGCATAAGGCTTACAGCCTTTGGATACGCTACAAAAGCCAGGCCGATGCTTTGCGATACCACCTCTGCGATTGTTTTACCCTGTGAGCCGGCCATGAAACCTAAAACAGAGAAAACACCAAGCCCTGCAAAGAGTGAATAGCCGCTGTTGATCCCTGCTGTAATTAAAGCGGTTTTTGTTATATCCGCTTTCCTGGGAAGATAGCTGGCATATGCTATCATAATCCCGAATCCTAAACTCAAAGTAAAAAATATCTGGCTGTATGCATCGATCCAGACTTTTGGATCAGATATTTTTGAAAAATCGGGTGTCAGATAAGCCTTAAGACCGTTTGCAGCCCCATCCAGAGTAAGGGCCCAGAACACAAGCAGGGCAGTCAACACAAAGAGGGTGGGCATAAAAATTTTGTTGGCGGCCTCTATACCACGTTGAACACCTCTGTAAACAATAGCCCAGTTGATAAACCAGACCAGAATAAGGCCTGCAAATATTGGAATTCTTATTTGACCTATATTAAAAGGAGCGTCGCTTACGGAAAGGAATTCTTGAAAAAAAAAAGTGTTTGGATCACTACCCCATCCCAGGTTAAATGACAAAACAAAAAAATTTATACACCATGCTACTATTACTGAATAGTAGAGTACTATGCCGAACATTACGAAAGTAACAGCCCACCATCCCAGCCATTCCATCTTTTTGTTGATTTTTGCATAGGCCAAAGGGGCCGAACCTCTTAGTTTATGTCCCACTGAAAATTCGAGTATTAAAAGAGGGATGCCTGCCGTTACAAGGGCAATAAGATAAGGAACCAGAAAAGCGCCGCCTCCATGATTGTAAGCCATATAGCTGAAACGCCAGATATTGCCCAGCCCGATGGCTGACCCTATTGCTGCAAAGAGAAAACCCGTTTGGCTTTTCCATTGATCACGCTTCATCAAACTACTCCTTTCAGCTTTTATAGATTTATATAGATTGAATTTTAATATATATCTTCGTTTATATTTTTGAAACAATATATTATATTATTTCTTGTACTAATTCCGTTATAATATTTGCTAAATAAGGAAAAATTGCCATGACAGAAAAAAAAAGTAGCGAATCGCGTAAAGAAAAAAAAGAGCGTGAGCAGCAGAAAAACCTGAAACACTGGAAAGCGGAAGAAGAGAAACTTTATGAGCTTTGGGAAAAAGCTTATAATGCAGGCGGTCAAACCCAGCTCGACCGTCTGGCCAAACAGGGCAAAAAACCTGTGCGTAAACTTATCAAGCAGCTTATCGATCCTGATAGGGATTTTCTTGAACTTAGCCGGGGAGCCGGTTTCGGAATCAACTATGAGCTTGCGGAAGATGTTCCCAGCGCCGGTCTGGCAACAGGTTTAGGTAAAATTCATGGCAACTGGGCCATGATTATTGCAAATGACAGCCGTGTCAAAGCAGGCGCTTATTACCCCATTAACTGTAAAAAACATCTCCGGGCCCAGGAAATGGCGGATCAGTGCGGTGTGCCTTGTGTATATATAGGTGATTCAGCAGGAGCCTTTCTTCCTATGCAGGACAGGGTCTTTCCCGGAAGGGGTCAGTTCGGACGCTTTTTTTACAATATGTGCAGGATGTCGGCCAAGGGTTTAAAACAGTATACTCTCAGCACCGGCGGCAATACTGCAGGAGGTGCATATACTGTCTATCTGGCCTGTGAATCGATCATGATAAACAATATGTCATATTCGTTTCTGGGCGGCCCTCCCATGGTCAGAGCCGCCATAGGCGAAGAAGTGACAATGGAAGATCTGGGGGGCGCCAGAGTTCATACCTCAATCTCAGGGGGTGCTGATCATTTTGTTATGTCACAGGATGAAGGGATAGAAAAACTGAGAAACTTGCTCTCCTATGACCCCAAACAGAAAGTGCAGATAGAACGTCGGGAAAATATTGAGCCTACAGTTCCGGAAGACCATCTGTACAAGGTTCTTCCAGGCGATCCGTATAAAGGGATTAATGTTCGGGAAGTAATTAAGTCGATTGCAGACGGAAGCGCTTTTAGTGAATATAAAAAGAATTATAATCCAGGCCGCGGCGATAATATTGTATGCGGCAAAATTCACCTCAAGGGCTTGCCGGTGGGCATTATAGCTGGAAACGGTATTGGCGTCATCTTTGTTGATTCTGCCAGAAAAGCCATAGAATGGGTTGTTAGATGCTCTTCCCAGAAAATCCCTATACTCTACATCCAGAATTCTCCCGGCTACATGGTTGGTACCGAGGAGGAGTATGCCGGTATAGGGAAATACGGGTCAGGAATGGTAAGGGCTTGCGCCTGTTCCAATGTGCCCATGATACAGTGGGTAATCGGGCCTGATCATGGAGCCGCCAATTATGGTATGTGCGGCAGAGCCTATGATCCGCATTTTATTTTCAATACCATGCGAGGCAGAACCTCGGTTATGGCAGGGCAGACCGCCGGTTCAATTTTAACTACTCTTGAGCGGGCCAACTTAAAAAAACGAGGCCGGGATATGGACGAGGAAGCCGCCAATAAATTTGAGCAGATGATGGTTGAGAAGTATAATAAGCAGGCCCATCCTTTTTATCTTGAGGCAAGATTATTTCACGACGGCACCATACCATTCAAGGATTCCCGCAACATTCTTGGCGATGCATTTGAAATTGCGCTCTTAAAACCGATTCGGGAATCGAGATTCGGAAATTTTAAATTTTAACAATCATGCTTGAAGGGAATATATTATGCCTGATGTAATTCTGCAGAAAAAAACAGATAATGGTATATTGATACTCACACTTAACAGGCCCGAAGCGATGAACTGCATGAATTTCGATCTTATCGAAACATTGCAGAAAATCGTGCGGGAATCGGACTTTGATTTATCGGTCAGGGTTATTATCATAACCGGCGCTCCACCGCCGGCAGGGAAAAAAGCTTCATTTTCAGCAGGAGCCGATCTTATAGAAAGAAGGACTCTGAGCGATGATCAGGTCAGGCGTTTTATTGCTACACTCAGGGATACTATGACTACGGTTGAAAAAGCAAGAGTTCCTGTAATAGCGGCCATTAACGGGTTTGCCTTTGGCGGCGGAACGGAACTGGCCCTTGCCAGCGATTTGCGCATAGCATCTAAAAATGCTCTTATGGGCTTAACAGAAACCAGCCTGGGAATAATTCCGGGTGGCGGAGGAACTCAGCGGCTGCCAAGAATCGTAGGTTTGGCAAAAGCAAAGGAACTTATCTATACAGCCAGAAGATTCGATGCTGATATAGCCCTTGAAATCGGTTTGGTAAGCAAGGTTGTGGAACCGAACCAGTTAATGGATGCTGTCATGAAACTTGCATGCGAGATAGCTGAAAATGGGCCTATTGCCGTTCAACAGGCTAAATTTGTGCTTAATAACGGTTCTGAATGCAGCCTTGGCGTGGCTCTGCCCCTGGAATCGAAGGCCTATGAAATTACCATACCGACAAAGGATCGCCTTGAGGCCCTGGCGGCTTTTGCGGAAAAACGTAAACCTGTTTTTAAGGGTAAATAGGCTGAAGCTTAGAGGTATAAAGTAGGGGTTCAAAATTTTGAATATAGGGGTTCAAGATTTTGAATATAGGGGTTCAAGATTTTGAACGTAGGGGTTCAAGATTTTGAACGTAGGGGTTCAAGATTTTGAACCCCTACTACTGACAATCTATATAGCAGGAAAAGGGAAAGTATATATTATGAATAAAAAGTTGTGGAGCCCCACGGAAGAACGAAAAAAAAAGACTAATATTTATCGTTTTATGCAGACGGTAAATTCAAAATTCGGTCAAAATTTAACAGAATACGAACCTCTGCACCAATGGTCGGTGGATAATATTGCAGATTTCTGGGCAACCATGTGGGAATTTGTCGATATTAAATTTTCGGAGCCACATACTGAAGTAATAGATGAGCTG
>JAERRQ010000129.1 GCA_016735355.1 Desulfobacterales bacterium
AGATAATAGTACCCGTTTTTATCAATTCTCCCCAAATCACCTGTTCTGAACCAGCCCTTTTCAAATGCTTTTGCTGTTTCGTCAGGTTTGCGCCAGTAACCGGGGGTGATTGAAGGACCTTTAAGCCAGATTTCGCCCTCTTCACCAGGTGAGACATCTTCAAATGTTTCAAGATTTACAATCCTTACTTCAAGTCCGGGCAGGGGCAATCCTATTGATCCAGGTTTCCTGGTACCATGCAGGGGATTGGAAAAATTCATTCCGGTTTCAGACATACCCTCACGCTCAACCGGCTCCTGACCAAACAAATCTTTTATCCTTTCAAAATCCTTTGCAAAGAGCGGCGCTGAACCTGATGTCCATAATCGCATATGGCTGAAATCGTATCTCTTGCTTTCGATAAAGTCCATCATTTTTACGTACATGGGAGGAACGGCCATAAAAACCGAGCAAACATGCCGGCCCTTTTTTTTGGACAGCAGATTAATAACATTTTCGGGAGAGAATCCGTCCGGCATCAGCACATGTGAGCCTGCGATCAGTGCGGTATGGAGCGCGAAACAGAGACCGTGTACATGAAAAAGGGGCAGAGCGTGGCAAAGAACGTCGGTTTCGGTTATTTCCCATGTTTTGATGATATTGCAGGCATCATGAATAAGATTGCGCTGGGTAAGCAGGGCCCCCTTGGATTTGCCGGTTGTTCCCGAAGTATAGATTATAAGCCCGGGATCATCCGGCCCTGGTTCATGGTTAGGATCTGCAAGCATTATGGATGCCGGCCGGAACAAATCCAGATCCTGGTAAGGAATAGCAGTGTTTACGGCAAGGGTTTTTATTTCAGGAGCTATCTCTTTTATCATTTTCTCATGCCTGATACCGTTCAGAATCAGTTTGGCCGCTGTATCTTTAATAAAATAAAAGAGTTCGTTTTTTTTAAAACCCGGATTAAGGGGGACCGTAACGGCTCCAAGCCTTTGGAGCGCAAGATGCGTAATAACAAAGATTATTGATTTATCAAGATAAAGTATGACCCGATCCCCTTTTTCAATCCCCAGGTCAATCAAAGCGCCGGCCATACTGTTTGAGTCCTGAATTAATTCCTTATAGGAAATTACGGTCTCAACAGAGTTTCCCCTAAAAAAGGTCAGTGCGGTTTTGTTTCCGTGTTTGGAGAAATTATCTAAAAAAAAATTGTTAAGCGAGTTATTTTTCATTTTCCGTTCCGCACAATATTTTGATGATTTTCAAAGTTCCTTAGAAATCTTCTTAGAAATCTTTTCCCTTCATGCTTTCTGCCGCATAATATATAGTGCTGTTTTTACGTTCCCCTCGGATTTGATGGGTCTGCATCAGTTTTCCAAGATATTTTGAGACTTCATTTAGGTGCATACCAAATATATTCGCAATCTGTTCCGCTGTACACGGTCGTCGCTGTAACATGGAAAAAATGGTTTGCTGGTTTACCTGTAGCTGGTCTGAATGCTTTGTACTAAATGTTGCAATAATTTCCGCCGGAGGTTGAAACAGATGGGTTAACGCCTCCATGCGTTCCCTGGACAATGCTGCGGCAAAATCCTCCGCCGGCGGACGAACAGCCGTATTCAGATGGATTCGATCCGGGCTGATTTCTTCCACCAAAGCGGCAATTTTTCGGACATCGTCCGGGGTTGAGTTCATACCTTCCACCAAGAAAACCTCTATCCATAGCTCGCCTTTGAATTGCGCCCGAAAAGCCTTTTGACCTTCCAGAAGCTGATCGAACCGGGCTTGAGTATGGGGGCGGTTCACCAGCTCGTAAGAGGCCTGATCCCAGGCGCTTAGGGAAACCTTCACAATGTTGGCGAGAGATGCTGCATCGCGCACTTCCGGAATATGCAGCATTGTTCCATTGGTCAAGAGGAGGGCAGGTATTTTGCTGTTTCTTTGGATAAATTGAAGCACCTCCCCAAAACGGGAGTGGAGCGTTGGCTCTCCGGAACCGGAAAGGGTGATATAATCCGCTTTACCGCTGGTTTTAAGCCAATCTGCAAGCTCGGCCAACACCATGTCCATCGGGACATATTCTTGCCTGGTTATTGTTTTTTCAGTGGTTCGTCCTAACTGGCAAAAAACACAATCCAGACTACATTTTTTGTATATATTCAAATCAACACCCAAAGACCGTCCGAAACGACGAGACGGCACCGGGCCGAACAGATATTTATAATCGCCCATTGATCACTTTTCCTTTTTTAAACTGGGAACTTTTAAACTGGGAACCAAAATTTATATTGCATGTAATGTTAAACATAGCTGACTTAAAGGTTAAAGTTAAAAACAATATCAAAACTACCTTGATTTACACAAAATTAATTTAAACAAAGTATGCACGGTTACAGTATTTTTTACCAGCTGCGATATCTCGCTAATAATTTTTATGTCTGATAATGGATATTATGTAAACTTTTATCAGGATCGATTATTCCGTATTTTCCTTGCTCTGCCCTTGCCTTACAATTAGTTCTCTCACAGCAGGAACAAAAACAATATTCTCATGTTTCATCTTGCTGAGGCATAAAGCAAGGATAATTTTTTTTGAAAGGAAGAGAACATCACATCATATATGCGTTGTTGGCTTGGTTCTGGGCGTGTACTTTTTTCCTTTAAACCAGACATTTGATGTTGCCTGGAATAAAAGCAGTAAAGCCCACACATAAAGTAATACCTGGAATAACCCCAACAGACTGGGGATAGGATTGTGAGTCAGTGAACTAATCAAAGGCAGAATAGTCAGAGGAAAACAAATAGCAAGAATGGCGACCATAGTCCATTTGGCCCAATTCCTTCCCTTACTTACCTGATAGACAAAAAATAGTGATACAGACCAAATAAAAATTTTGCTTAGGATAATAAAATCCGGCGTTCTGATATCCCAATGACGAATAACAGTAATGACTAAACGAACCAAGCTAATGCCAATGATGAGATAAAACAACCTTATCGCTAAA
>JAERRQ010000149.1 GCA_016735355.1 Desulfobacterales bacterium
GCTGCCGGCAATGGTGAGCAGGACATTGGCAAATGCGTAAGCTCCAGTATATCCCAGAGCAGGTATTGAGCTTTTTGCCGCGCTGGTTATAACACTCAACGACGCGCCGCTGGTCATGGATCCGGTAATGCCGCCAAAAAGAAGCACGGGGTTGATCTTAAGCACCTTTCTGCCGAACAAGTAGCCCAGCAGCACGGGAATCGTGGTTACCGTGATCCCCCCCGCAACCAGTTTGGGGCCGGCCTCCATAAAAGTTTCAATAATTTCGCCGCCTGCCCGGAGCCCTACGCCCGCCATAAAAAGGAGCAGACCGAATTCCATGAATATCCAGCGGGCCGCATCGGGCAGACGGCCAAAGGTGGGACGTATGCTCCGTAGAAAACCAATGATCAGTCCTGAAGTAAGCAGGCCTCCTGCAGAGCCGAGCCCTATGGACAGTCCGCCTACTTTGATGGCCAGCATCCCGATGAGTACACCTGCTGCGATGCCGAAGGCGAAGGTTACCATGTCTGTTTCCGCAACGTCCCGCTCGACCTGACCAAGGGCCTGACCAAGCCTGTCGATCTGCTCTGCCGGTCCTAACACAGTAAGGATATCACCCTTCCGCAACCGAAAATCCCTGCTTCTGGGGATGGAAATTCGCATCCTGCGAATTCCGGTCAACACAATACCGTAATTCCTGGGGATGTTTATTTCCTCCAGTGTTTTTCCCACAGTATCCCGGTTAAAAACTACAATCTGCGCGGTATCATTTACCTGGGCCAGGAATTCCTTGTCTATAATCTCCTCACCAATTTCCTGTATTCTTCCCTCCACAAAGGCCCCCGCATCTCCTTTGACAAGCACCACATCGCCAATCTGGAGAAAATCGTCAGGATTAAGGCTGATAATTTTGCCATCGCGCCGCACTCTGCCAACGGAAAATGGGCACGTAGAACGTTCCCTAAACATGCCAACAGGTATTTTGGTAAAATCTTCATTGGTTACACGGTATGCCCTGATAGAAATATTTGAGATTTCACCAGTGTCGGACTGGTCAGTCTTCTCAAGCTTCTTCGCCTCTTGTTGGAGGTTAATACCCAGGATGCCGGGCAGCACTTTGATGATGGTGATAAGGCCGGCCAGACCGAAGATATAGGTGATGGCATAGCCTGTCGTAACGTTGCCCACCATCTGTTCTACCGTCCATCCTTCCGGAGGCTTCATCGTCCCACCGCGCAAGGCCTCCTGGGCTGCCGCCAGTGTAGGCGAACTGGTAAGCCCGCCTGCCAGCAGCCCGGCGGAAGTGCCGGGCTCTAAATTCAGCAGTTTCGTCATTACAATCGCCATCCCCAGGCCGGTTACTGATATCACCACCGCAAGAGAGAAATACTTGAGGCCATCCGTTTTGAGTACGTCAAAAAAACGCGGGCCTGCCTGATATCCGACAGAGAAAATAAACAGGGCGAAGCCTACGGACTGGGCGCCAGGGGACATTCGAAAGTCAAAATGCCCCAGGAAAAGTCCGGCGAACAGGACCCCGGCCACAGGGCCGAAGGAAAAACTTCCAATAGGTATGCGGCCTATCAGATAACCTGAGCCGATAATCAGAAAAAGGGTTAGGACGGGCTGTGAATGAAGGATTTGGTTGATTTCAGCTAACATTTATTTTTCCTTTTCGTATTTTTTCTGGCAGAAAATTGTGAAACATAATCACGAAAACAAGAAATAAAACAACATTCAGGTTTTCGTGCTTTTGTGATCAATTTTTTTGTCTTCAAACCTGTTTGGTTTCAGCTTGTACGGATTATGTATCATAAAAAGTTGTTATTTCAAAGTAAAACGGTGGAATCTATTTTGACGGAATTGTCGGAAAATAACTGATGGATTACATGCATGAATACCAAAAAGAAAAAGGCCTTTCTTCCAAAGAAAAAAGGCCTTTTTGATTTTTGGCTCCCCAGCACGGACTCGAACCGCGGACTTGGTGGTTAACAGCCACCCGCTCTGCCAACTGAGCTACTGGGGAATATGTAAAAATGTTTATTTAATAATAGTTGCTCCAGAAGTCAAGTAAAAAATGCTTTAAGAAAAAATCTATAGATTTTTATCAATCTGTTTGACTTTCAGACAGAGTTCATCCAACTGGGCTTTGCTTGTCCCGGAAGGCGCTTCTGTTAAAAGACAGGCTGCTTTCTGGGTTTTGGGAAATGCAATAACATCACGTATGGACGCCTGCCTGCACAGGATCATCACCAGCCGGTCAAAACCGAGGGCGATGCCGCCATGGGGAGGCGCGCCCGAGGCCAGTGCGGAGAGAAGAAATCCGAATTTTTCCTGATAGGTTTCTTTGTCCATACCCAGCGCTTCAAAGACTCTCTCCTGGAGGTCTTTTCTGTGGATACGGATACTGCCGCCGCCTATTTCAGATCCGTTTAAGACAAGATCGTAAGCCCGGGATTTTACTTCCAGGGGGTTGTTTTTCAATAAATCATAGTCCTCTTCCAGGGGGGCCGTAAAAGGATGATGCAGAGCCTGGTATCGTTTTTCGGCTTCATCATATTCAAGCAGGGGGAAATGTGTAACCCAGATAAAGCTGAATTTCTTTTTATCTATAAAGCCTCTTTTTTTGCCAATATGATTCCTGAGATGTCCCAGGGCTTCATTGGTAACCTTTGGCTGATCGGCTACAAAAAAGACAAGATCTCCAGGTTCCATTTCAATGCGCCGGGCTAACTCTTCTTTTTCCTGATCAGTAAAAAATTTTGCTATGGGTGACTGCCAGCCATCTTTTTTTACTTTGATCCAGGCCAGTCCCCTGGCCTTGTAAACAGCCACAAAATCCGTCAGATCATCTATCTCCTTGCGCGACATATCGATGCAGCCTTTTGCGTTCAGGGCTTTTACAATTCCTCCTTTTCTGACAACGCCGGAAAATACTTTGAATCCGGAATCCGCGATTATATCGGAGATATCCTTGAGTTCCAGTCCGAATCTGATATCCGGTTTATCAAGGCCGTATCTGTCAAGGGCATCGTCATATAAAATCCGCTTAAAAGGAAGTTCAAGCTCGATATTTAGGAGTTCACCAAAAAGATCGGCCATCATTCCTTCTGTAATATTTATGATTTCTTCCTCGCCCAGGAAAGACATTTCCATATCTATCTGGGTAAACTCCGGCTGACGGTCGGCCCGCAGGTCTTCATCCCTGAAACAGCGCACTATTTGGTAATAACGGTCAAATCCCGAAATCATTAAAAGCTGTTTAAAAAGCTGGGGAGATTGGGGCAAAGCATAAAAATTGCCCGGATTTACCCTGCTCGGCACCAGATAATCCCTGGCCCCTTCGGGGGTGCTGCGTGTGAGAACAGGGGTTTCAATTTCAAGGAAGCGGTTGTTGTTCAGGTAGTTTCTAATAAGGGAAGATGCTTTATGTCTTAAAATTAAATTATTTTGCAGCCTGGAGCGTCTCAGGTCTATATGGCGGTGTTTCAGGCGCAAGTTTTCAGATACGTCGATTTTGTCTTCTATTAAAAATGGAGGTGTTTCGGCCTTGTTCAGAATCTTGAGTTCTGTTACGATGACTTCAATCTCGCCGGTTTTAAGGTTGGGATTGGTCATCCCTTCAAGCCTTTTTTCAACTTTTCCCTTAACTCCGATAACAAATTCAGACCGGATGTCATGCCCTTTGCGGTGGGCTTCCGGGCTTATTTCCGGGTTGATAACAACCTGGGTCAGGCCTTCCCGGTCACGGAGATCTATAAAAATAACTCCGCCATGATCCCGGCGATACTGTACCCATCCCATCAGCGTTACTTCAGCACCTTCATCTTTCAAGGCGAGTTCATTACAGTGATGAGTCCGCCTCATATTTCCAAGTATATCTGTCAATGGATCAATCCTTTTCTATGGTTTTTACGTTTTTAAATCTGGTAATTATCTGAAAATTTCTAAATAGTTTTTAAAGTTTTTTTTATTGTAGCAACCAACTCTTGAACGGGAATAGAGGTCTGTTCTTTGGTGATCATATTACGCATTACCACGGATCCCTGCTTAAGCTCATTTTCACCAACTATAATAACATGAGATGCCCCCAGTCTGTTAGCTCGTTTCATCTGACTTTTAAGGCTCCGGTCGGTTAAATTTATCTCGGTTTTGATTCCTTCAATGCCCAGCCGGCAGGCCCATTCCAAGGCTGCTGTTCTGCTTTGACTGCCGATGGCAGCTATAAAAATTTCAGGGTGCTGCAACAAATCGTCTGATTTGGCGCTGATTATTTCCGCCAGTCGGTCCAGGCCGATTGCAAAGCCCGTGGCAGGATGATCAGGCCCTCCCAGAGATTTGACCAGGCCGTCATATCTGCCCCCGCCTGCAACAGCGCTTTGGGCTCCCAGGGAACCGGTCTGAATCTCAAAGGTTGTGCGGGTGTAATAATCTAGTCCTCTTACCAGGTTCTTGTCCACATGATATGGTATTTCAAGATTGTCAAGGGTTGCTTTGACGGTATTAAAATGCTCTTTACATTCAGGGCATAAGAAATCGAGGATTGCCGGAGCATCGGACATGGCATCCCTGCAAGTCGGAACCTTGCAATCGAGGACTCTTAAAGGATTTTTTTTATGCCTTCTTATACAATCGGAACAGAGTTTATCGGATACCGATGACAGGAGGGTTGAAAGCGCTTTTTTGAATCCAGGTCGGCACACAGGACATCCAAGGGAATTTATATGGGTTGCAATATCCGCAACCTTTAGCCTTGAAAAGATCGTTGTGAGCATAAATATTAACTGGGCATCTATTAAAGGGGAAGCAATCCCAAAGACTTCGGCGTTAATCTGGTAGAACTGCCTGTATCTGCCTTTTTGAGGGCGCTCCCTTCTGAACATGGGTCCTATTGTATAAAATTTTTGAACAGGATCTTTTGCATACAGTTTATGCTGAATATATGCCCTGACTACGGATGCCGTTGCCTCCGGCCGCATTGTGATCAAATCGCCTTTTCTATCAGGAAAGGTGTACATCTCTTTCTCAACTATGTCCGTATCTGCTCCTATACTCCTTGCAAAGAGTTCGGAATGTTCCAGAACAGGCAGCCTGATCTCTTTAAAACCAAAGCTTTTAAAAACATCCCCGGCAATTTTTTCTATATACTGCCACAGCTCGGTTTCTCCGGGAAGAATATCTTTAAAGCCTCTTATTAGCTGTATCGCTGCCATGTTTGAATTACCTCTATAAGGTTTAATATTATAAGATAAATTACACAAACCTTAATTAATATTCTAAAATGAATACTTTAGTCAATAATAATATTTTTATTGCTCCATCTTTGAATTTGCTGTTATTATCAATAATAAATAATCTTACTAATCCTACAAAAGTGGTAATACATGTATGGAATTTAAATTTTGTCCTTATTGCGGAAAATCATTACATATAATATCAGATACAGACAGAAAAAGATTATACTGTAAAGAATGCGATATTATTCATTACAGAAATCCTACTGTGGGTGTTGCGGTTATTCTACTTAAAGAAAAAAAACTGCTCCTTGTCAAGCGGATCGGATCTTATGAAGATAAGTGGTGTATACCATGCGGTCATCTGGAGTGGGACGAAGATGTAAGGGAGGCTGCACAACGTGAGTTTCAAGAAGAGACCGGGCTGGAAGTTGAAGTTGGTCCGGTTTTTGCGGTTTATTCTAATTTTCATGATTCGGCGAAACAGACTGTCGGCATATGGTTTTTAGGCAAATTAACCGGTGGAGCGCTGGCCCCTGGCTCGGATGCAAGTGAAGCTGTTTTTTATCCGGTTGACAACCTGCCGGAAGAAATGGCCTTTCCGACAGATCTCCTTGTTTGCCAAAAAATAAAAGGATATATTGAAGATGATGAAAAATACGCTTTTTTATACGGAAACTATGGCCAAAATCTTTGCTGACCAGGGAAACCTGGAAAAAGCAGCGGATGTTTACAGATATCTGCTTGAAAACGATCCGAATAGAAAGGATATTTTTGACAAACTATTCCGGATTAATGAACAGATTGCCAAAAACAAGAGAAAATCCTCAGATCATATTATCTCGTTATTCAGAGAATGGATCGATCTTGCGCTGAAATATAACAATCTGCAAAAACTTAAGGGACTGAGCAAAAGTCTGTAATCCAGTTGGAGGAATATATAACATTGTACTATGATTACAAATATTAAAAAAACTATAACCTGTTTATTCTTCTTTTCCGTCTTTTTATGTTCCGGTTCAGAGACAGGAGCATATATCCTGAGCGGCCCGCATATCCTTCAGTTAATGTTACAAAATATTGGCAAATCCAAAGAGCTTTTAATTGAACAGCGGCTTAAAATCCTAAACGAAATACAACAAAATGATTCTCTACCTGATTCTCAATCTGATTATTCTCAATCTGATTATATAGAACTCTCTGAGACATTAAGCTTTTCTTTCCCCCGAAAATTTCGTTCAGATATTATAGCAAAGAATATACAAAGAACCATTATTATCTCACAAAAGGGAGCCTGGTCTTTAACCGACGGCAGTATCTCGGAGTACTTTGAAACCGGATTCGACTTCTATAAAGATATTTTTTTATACAATTCTCAAGAGTTGCTTGAAAAAAGATTATCTTTGCTTGGCGTCAATATAGATATTTCCAGTTTTGGACGTTTCCAAGGAAGAACGGCATATGTAATAGGCGCCCAATATCCCGATGAATCTGCCCCGCAAGTCTGGTTTGATAAAGAAACTTTCAGGCCTTTACGATGGATTATTACCGGAAAAGCGCCTGAAGACTTTTTTGAAATCCGCTATCATAACTGGCAAAAAATAAATAAAAGATGGTATCCAATGCTTATAGAATTTTTTCATAACAATAACAAACTGCGTGAAATTAAAGCCGTTAATGTTATTACAGCTCCTTCTTTTAAAAAAAATATTTTCAATATAGAAAGTATACGGTCGATAAACGCGCCGGTTATGAATAGCTCTAAAGATCTTTCCGGCGGAATGATGGAAATAAAAAAAACCATAGAGCAATTCAAAAAAATATATGAGTAAAAAATAGGGTTACGGTTCGTTCATATCAACAGGAATATATTTTTGAAAGAGTGCCGTGCAGTTATTATAATCAATTAATTA
>JAERRQ010000357.1 GCA_016735355.1 Desulfobacterales bacterium
GAATTAGCAAGGCATCTATCTCATTAAGTCTGCCCAATGCAAAAACCAGTTTTAAAAAATTTTCCATGGACACTTTGCCGGTCTGCTCAAACCGCTTTAATGAAGATTCCGTCACTCCTGAACGTTTGGCAAGAGTTGAACGCTTCCATTTTTTTAAAAGACGCAACTCCTTTAAACGGATAGAAAGATTTTTTGAAGTTTCTTCCGGCGTTGTTAAAGTAAAGTCCATAACATCCTATTGATAAAATATTGTCATTAAATATAAATAATATTATATTAAAGCTAACATTTTATCAATAGTAGGTGTGTTTTAGGAATGGAGTTGTCAACTAAGAACCTGAGGTTAACAGGTGGATTAAGGAGGGTAAGCGACGAACCCACCAAAAGATTCTATAAATTTTCCGGTTCCTAATTCTCTTTGATAAGGCGCAACAGTTCATTTGCCGACATTTTGCCGCTCATATCCGCGCCTCCAAGCAGGCTGTCGGCCAGATCACGTTTTTTTTGATGTAAGGCAACGATTTTTTCTTCAATGGTATCTTTTACAACCAGGCGGTAGACTGTTACCGGTCTTTTTTGACCAATCCGGTGCGCGCGATCCGAGGCTTGATCTTCAACTGCCGGATTCCACCATGGATCCATATGAATTACATAATCGGCGGCAGTCAGGTTTAATCCAAGACCGCCGGCTTTAAGGCTGATCAAAAAAATATCACTCTCCCCGGCCTGGAAAGCATCGACCCGTTTTTTACGTTCTTTTTGGGTAGTACTCCCGTCAAAATACTGGTAGGTAATTCCTTTTTTCCTGACATGTTCCCGGATAATTTTTAAATGATCGACAAACTGGCTGAAGACTAAAGCCTTGTGCTTGTTCAGGATTAGTTCATCCAGTAGATTGCCGAATACAGTGAGTTTTGAGGATGGAAGTGCAGTATCCGGCAAAACAAGGCTGGTGTTACAACATGCTCTGCGTAATTTCATGATCTCGGCAAAAATCTGAAGGTGCTTTTGTCCCGGGGGCATGTCCTTATTTTCCAGTTTTTCGATTGCATGGCGCCGTAAAGCTTCATACACGGCCATCTCTTCGACGCTTAATTCCACGTTTAACAGGATATCTGTCCGCGGAGGCAGTTCTTCCAGAACCTGGTTTTTGGTGCGCCGCAGCATAAATGGCTGAATCAATTTTTTTAGTCGCCGCCGGGCGCTTCGATCCTGATACTTTTCAATCGGGACGACAAAGTTTTTGTTAAAATGTGACAAAGAACCCAAAAAGCCTGGGTTGATAAAACGAAACAGATTCCATAGCTCGCCAAGATGATTTTCAATCGGAGTGCCGGTTGTGATCAGCTTGAATTCGCCTTTCAAATTCATGGCCGCCTGGGAGCGTTTAGTCGTAAAGTTTTTAATGGCCTGGGCTTCGTCCAGAACAATGGTTTGAAAATTTATTTCGGAAATCATTTCCGCTATATTAGTCTGTTGCAATAAGCCATAGCTTATAACCAGCAAATCAAAGGCTTTTAAGTTTTCAAGAATTTTTTCCCGGTTGCCGCTTACCAGGGACATAAAATTCAGTGTCGGCGCAAAGCGTTCGGCTTCAGTTTGCCAGTTCATGCAGACTGATACAGGCGCTACTATCAAAGTCGGGCCTTTGGCAGATTTTTCCAGGATTACAGAAAGCGCTTCGATGGTTTTGCCAAGACCCATGTCATCAGCCAAACATGCGCCAACGCCCCAATGGGAAAGGCGGGCAAGCCATTTAAAGCCTTCTGCCTGGTAATCGCGCAGCTCAGCCTTGAAGGTTGAGGAAAGCTTCGGCTTCAACAGGCTGGCGGTAGTCATTCGTTTTAAATGCGCTTTCCATTCTTTATCTCCCCGAATGCTTCCAATATTTCCTGTTAAATCATCCAGGGAAAGGGCTGCCAGAGGATGAAAACGTAAATCTTTGCCGGATTTATTTGAATAGGCTTTAATTTCGTCCAGACGCTTTCGGAACATTTCGGTCAGCGCCAGAAACTGGCCGTCTTTAAGCTGAACAAAACGGCCTTTGGATTTTTCTAAAAGTTTAAAAAGTTCCTGCACTGAAAGCACAAGGTCTTTATCAATTTTTAACTCGCCGGATACGGTAAACCATTCCTGCTGCTTTTTAATCCTGAGATGAAATTTGTTTATATCCGCCTGCTGCCTGATTTTATAACTTTGCCCTTCAGGCCATTCAACAATTGCCGACTTACCTAAAGCCTGAAGTTCCAGCAATGTTTCAAGGCAATCCTCCGGTTCCTCAATCTGCCATTCAGCTTCACCTGCTTCTGATCCTGATTCCTCAATCGCAAGGAGCCCGGGGCAGGCTGAAACAGCTTGATCCGCCAGCTTTTTTTCTTTTTCAAGATTACGTTTTGCCTGGAACTGTTTATCTCCTATTTTGGAAATAACAGTTTCACCGCCCTCCCCCGGCCGGAAATAAGGACCATCCGTTGAAAATGGGCGTGTCAAAAGATTAAGTTTCAAGCCCTGTCCAAAAGGCAAAAGATGAAAATGGGGCTTTGGATCGGCAGACATTTTTTTTGCATCACTAATGCTGCCGTCTATCTCTGAATGAACGGTTATAATAGAAGAAATACTTTTAACCGCATCAAGAACCTGCTTTTTGGCTTCAGCAGGAATTTTTATTCCTCTATTGAGAATTCTGGCTATCTGTTTGACATATTCATTAATTTCAATTACTTTGAGCTTGGTAGGCGATTCCTTGATCAATTGAATTTCAGCTTCTGTATCTAAAGCGCCGTAAAAAGAAAGTTCGATTTTCCCTTTGGAAGGTTGGCTCACTATCAGTTCAGGTTCCCCTTTGACAATCTCCAGTTGAACTGTTGGTGCATCTTCCCAAAAAAGCAACGGGTGCCCTGCAAGAGCAAGAAGCGCCCTGGAACTAAAATCATATGACGTATTTGTATAACCCCGCCAGTTGGACTCATATTCTTCTTTAATACAGGAACAGATCTTGATATCCTGTGATGTTGCAAAATCAAAAGTTTCGATCTGGTTGTACAGGCGTTTCAGGGCAATCGGTCTCCCCTTGGTCCAAACGCCTTTAGCATTTCTGGTTTGCTCACGCGGTTTGATATCCCAGTGATTATACTTTTCAAAAAAATCAACGAACCAGACCATGCGAGAAGTTTTATTATTTTTTGTATTGCTTGAGGGTCCTTGTTGAATATTGGTCAAAGCCCTTAGAGCCTGCTCCCATTTTGCTTCAGGTTTAACAAGATCAATAATACTTTCAATCCCGGTTTTTTTACGAAACAGTGCTGCTTTTTCTTTGTAAAAGGTATCGCCCCTTAAAAGCCTTGACAGCAATTCGGCGGATTCAGCCGCCAGCCACTCATAACCATTTCTTTCAGATTTTTCGTGAAACTCCTTAAGGAACTCTTTTGCCTTGCCTGCTTTTTTTTTCTCTACCCAGTAAAGGGAAAGGACTTGTATAAAATTATCAAACGTAGCGATTACGGAAGACGGTAGCTCCCTTGTCAGCATAAAATCATCAAAATAAGGATCACCTTCCCGCACTTGCAGCATAACGGATAAAAAACCGTAGCCGTCATGAAAATAATTAAGATCATCATCTGCTGCAATACTGCAATAGCTTTTTGCAGCTTGCAAATTCGTATTTGCACCGCTTTTCATAAGAGCAAAAATAAAAAAAATACCGGGAAGGGTGTTAAAATAAATCTTCCGTTTTCTTGTTGTTTTTTTTAAAAGCTTTAAAGCAGAATTATAATGAGAGATTGATTCTTCGTTTCTGCCGGAAAGAAAAGCTGCAAAACCTTTAAATGTTAAAGCCTCCAACCCCTCAAAATTTAAAAGGAGCTGTTCCGCCTCGGACACCCTTCCTTGAAGCATTAACTGTTCTGCAATAACAAGCGATACCGGATATTTAAGTCCGGCCCTTATTGATCCCAGGCAATCCTGTAATAACGGAAAAACATCCTTGTGGATCGGATCAAGCTTATATTCGGCATTTCCCAAAAAAATTTTGAGAACATCCACAAGCAACTCATCAGGCAAATTTTTTGCAAGCCAGTCGGTATCAAAAGAGTTTTTGAAAATGATCAAATAAGGATGCGGCGTATAAGACAATGCATAGCCATGATGTTCAATACCGGCAGGGAGCAAAGTTTTGACATAATCAGTTTTTTTCTGATACAGGCCGATCCTGATTTCCCTGACTAGTTGCCCGTAATCTGCGAAATATGTTTCACCTATCCAGTTTTTTTTTTGCGGAATAACTTCCTGTACAACTTTTGCGATCATGTCAAATTGGCCATCCTTAAGAAGCATTCTGCAAACAGGCTCTTTAAGGCTGTCTGTGCATTTTAAAGTTCCATTCGCCTCGATAACACCATCTGAAACCATTTGCCTGATAAAAGCATTCAAGGTTTTAATTACAAAATTTTTACCCCTGGAATCACGAGCATTAAGCTTGTTTAAACATTTTATTACAGTTGTTCTTGATGTTTCAGTGAACATTACAGAAAGAACATGAAGGATTACCTGGTGTTTGGGGGATAGCTCCGTATAAGATTTCATTAACGTTTCGTAGTTCTTCTTACCGGTAACTAACGATAATTGTGCGGTAGATTTTCTATTCATTTTTTATTTTAATCAATTTATTCAGGTAGTTGAAGCAATCATTTATTATGTTCCTATTCCCTGGTATAATAATACAATCCACAATGATAGTCAAAAACGAAATTTATTTCAATATATCGATTTTACCGTACAGCCGAAAATTTTTGTTTACGACCAGAGTGTAATATATTTTATTCAATATTAATATGTTCATAACTTATACCGCACGCTGAATAACGAATTCACCAAAATATATCTTTGCTGGCGTGTTGCTGTTCAGCGATTGATGAGGCCGTTCAAAATGATAAAAAAGAAACTTCATTAAAAACAAGCATAAGGTGCAAAAGGCTTAGAGCTGAATGGGATAATGATTATCTGTTAAAGGTAGTGGCAGGATAATTTACAAATTCCAAATGCGGTTACCCGAACAGAAAACTTGGACTATATTGCTATTTTGGTATAGCATCACCTAAACTATAAATTTTATTAATCAGCCTGTATAAACTCAAAAGATAAATTTATGAACCATATGGAATGGATCTACCTGGTTTTACTGATTTTAATAGGAATAGTGCTTGGCTGTACAACTGCATGGCTTTTATCGAAAAAGCGTGAAAGCATTCTATATGGCAAAGCAAAAGCTGAAGCCGATCTTGAAAAAGCTGTTATCCAGGAAAGACTTTTATCCCGGGAGAATGAATTAGCGGGGCATAAAGAGCGGTTTGATAAGGCTGAACGATTCCTGGCCGAAAAAGAAGAAAAAAATTTACAACTGCAAACAAAAATTTCTCATCTTGAAACACTGCTTGAGCAGGAACGAAAGCAGTCGGAAGAAAAAATAGCCCTGCTGGTCGAGACAAAAAAACGCCAGATGATGGAATTCAGCTCTCTGGCAGACCGGATATTTGATGTAAAGGGTAAAGAAATCACCACTCGGAATCGAGTCGACTTGAATGATATCCTTCAACCGCTGCGGGAACAGATAGAGGGCTTTAGAAAAAAAGTTGAGGATGTTTATGATAAGGAATCGAGAGACAGGGTCTCATTATTTCATGAAATCACAAATCTGAGAGAACTTAATCAGCTCATAAGTAAAGAAGCTGTTAACCTGACCAGAGCATTAAAGGGAGACAGTAAAACCAGGGGGACCTGGGGCGAGGTTATTCTTGAAAGGACGCTGGAAGATTCGGGCCTTTGCAAAGGGAGGGAATATGATATTCAGGTCAGTCTGGAAAATAATGACGGCAAACGTTTTCAGCCGGATGTTATCGTCCGCCTGCCGGAAGGACGGGACGTAATTATCGATTCCAAAGTATCTCTGAACGCTTATGAAAGATATTATACTGCTGAAACCGATCAGGATCGGGATCGGGCCTTTAAGGAACATATTAATTCCATGAGTACGCATATCAAAAGCCTGAGTGCTAAAAATTATTCAGAGCTGAGAGGAGTGCGCTCTCTCGATTTTATCCTGATGTTTGTCCCGATTGAAGCAGCTTTTCTTTCCGCCCTGGAACAGGATCAGCGGATATTTAACAAGGCTTTTGAAAAAAATATTATCCTGGTCTGCCCATCCACGCTGCTGGCCACCCTCAGAACTATTCAAAATCTCTGGCGCTATGAATATCAAAACCGAAATTCAGTTGAAATTGCAGACAAAGCCGGTGATCTGTATGATAAATTTGCCGGTTTTGTCGAAGCCCTTGAAGATGTGGGAAAACATTTGGAAAGAGCTGTAAAATCGTACGATCATGCTCATGCCCGGCTTGCAAGCGGAAAGGGTAATCTCATAAAACGAACCGAAGCGCTGAAAGAACTTGGTATAAAAGCAAAAAAAAATTTGCCGAAAGATCTTGTTGAAAAGGCAGCCGAATAGTCGAAAGGCCATAAATTGTAACACTTCCGGATTCCCTCTTTCGCAAGAATCCAGATGCAGTTACCCCCTGTTTATTGAAATGTTGCATCTTGTGCAACGCTTTTTGATAAACATAATTTCAATTTTAAAATAAATTTGTATTATTATACAACATCTTAATATATAAGCACATAATTATACAATAAATAAGGAACGTGGACGAAATAACTTCCACAAGTAGGCGCACAGATTTAGGTTAGGTTTGTTCGATCTAAAATTACAAAAGTTGAAGGAATAGCAAGCTATTTCAATATTTTTGTGATTTCAG
>JAERRQ010000062.1 GCA_016735355.1 Desulfobacterales bacterium
GCTGGGGTATAATGATCTCAAAACATTGGCTGATCAGATATACGGAAACAAAAATCCTTTGGATAGATTTTTTGAAGGTAAACCGTATAATCTGACAAAACAAAACGGGGAATACCGGTTGATGATGAATCTGCCGTTTCTTGAAAAAAAGGATATTGAAATAAGCAAGCTTTCAGACGAATTGATTGTCCGGGTAACCGGTTTTAAAAGGCACATACTGCTGCCAAGACATGTGGCCGCTGCACAATCGGTTAAGGCAACATTTGAAGACCGGCAATTATGTATTCATTTTAAAGGAGAGGATCATGGATAAAGAAAAGAATGAAAAAGAGACGCAACTTTGTCCGATCGGTAAGTTTTTTTCCGACTTTGATAATGCTTTCGGTAAAAAATCAAAATTTTATGGGCACATTACGCGGTCCAGGGTTGAATTTTTCAAGGCAATCAGATCCCTGGTAGATGCTAAAATTGAAGTTCTTGAAAAAAAAGCATCTGCCGGAAATAAAAAAGAAATGACCAGGATCAAGGTGGAATAAGGAACGTGGACGAAATAACCTGGTGGAATTTGCGCCCGAATTTCCTTATGCAGATACGATAGGATAATCAATTAAAAAAATGTTACAATATATCACAGACGCACATGCTCACTGCGGAATACAAGATATATCGACGCCGCAAGCATTTGATGACTATCTATCCCTTGTGCGGGGGAGTAAAATAAAACAAGTCGTAATGTTTTCCCCGGTTATGGAAATTTATGATCGTTATGATTACAACTTTCAGGATGACCCTGACTGGCAGCAGGGGAGGAAAAAGTCTAATCAGTATTTACTTGAAATCGGAAATAAAGATTTAAAAGTAATTCCATATTTCTTCATATGGAATGATTTTGCCGTTGATCAGCTTACGGATAAGCATAAAGGCATCAAGTGGCACAGGCATTCTGATGAGCCGGTTTACCATTATGACGACCCGCTCTGCAAAAAGGCCGTCGATGAAATCAGGCGCAGAAACATGCCGGTGGTTTTTGAAGAGGAGTTAAACAACACAATTAAATTTATCAAGGAAATCGCTTTCGGTATCAGGATAATAATACCGCACCTGGGCATATTAAACGGAGGATATAACAGCTTGTTGAATAAAGGAATCTGGGACATACCGAATGTCTATACCGATACGGCTCTGGCCTCAACGTATGAGATCAAGGATTATATAAACAGGTATGGCTGTCAACGGATTATGTTCGGCTCTGATTTTCCTTTCGGAGATCCCCTGTCTGAGCTCTCAAAAATAGAAAGGCTAAATATACCGCCTGAAAAAAAAGATATGATTTTAGGCCTGAATCTCAAAAATCTCCTTAGGAACGTGGGCGAAATAACTTCCACAAGTAGGCGCACAGATTTAGGTTAGGTTTGTTCGATCTGAAAGCACAAAAGTTGAAGGAATAGCAAGCTATTTCAATATTTTTGTGTTTTCAGATCGGGCAAAGATGGCCTGAAGCTGTGATGCATAGTTGGGGAAATTATTTCGTCCACGTTCCTAAGTAAAGGCTGCTGGTTTCAAAGATTGAATTGCTGATAATTTTGGGGAATACGGGGAAAAATGTCAATTCCAGGTAATCTTTTAGCAACTGCCATGCCGGACTGGGATTTTCTATTGGGCCTGGATCTTGACATCCTTTCTCTTGATATTTACACAAACGCAGAAGTATTCTCATCGTATGCCCCAGCGATCAAGCGTTTCCTGAAGAGCGGTGGTGTTAAAGAGATCGCGCAAGCTCCCCCTGCTCTTAACTTTTGTAAATAAACTGCATTCTCCCTGAACCGATAAAAATCATATCGAATTCTTTCAGCTGGACCGATCCGGTCACAGTATCACCATTCACTTTCGGCTTGTTCATACCCTCAACATAGCTTAAGAAATAACCGCTTGGTCTCTTGCTTATGGTGGCCGCTGTTCTGCCTGTCAGCAACCCTCCGACAGTAATGTCGCTATCATCGGCCTTGCCTATTCTTGTAATTTTTTTGGTTAAGCGTATCTCCTCCTTGTTTCCGGAGAGAATTGAAAGGGTGCCCTCTTTGCTTTTAATTTTTTCAGACGCGTTTTTCTTCATCATCTCTTTATATTTGCCGGTGTCCATTATCATAGTACGATCCATGTCGGCAACAGTATCGGCGGGCCTGGATTCGGTTGCTCTGTAAGCAAATACAAGTGAATGCTTTCCTATAAGAATAACATCGTTATTATTAAGATAATGGGAACTGACTTTTTGTTCATTGACAAAGGTTCCGTTTTTACTCTGCAGGTCTGTAAGCAGAAACCCCCCGCCAAC
>JAERRQ010000039.1 GCA_016735355.1 Desulfobacterales bacterium
GCCATGTATCATTTTAATGACAAGCTTTACTTTTGGGGCCTCAAACCTTTGACTAAAGGTTATATTGCGATTACTTCCGAAAGGATGCGCTCAGGGGTGGAAAATTTTTTTTCCAACATTGCCACGCCAATACGACTTGTGAGCTGTATCCTCCAATTTAAAATTAAAAACGCCGGAACGGAAACTGCGAGATTTGCCATCAACAGTACAGTGGGGGTACTCGGTTTTGGAGATCCTGCAAGAAAATATTACGGCTTGAAACCTAAAGATGAAGACCTTGGTCAGACCTTTGGATTTTATGGTGTAGGCAATGGTTTCTATATAGTCTGGCCGGTTTTTGGGCCATCATCTATCCGTGATTCAGTCGGCATGATTGGTGATATGTTTCTTGACCCTATATTTTATGTTAAACCCCGGGAAGCGGCCATAGGAATTAGAAGCTATAAAACAGTAAACCGGACATCTTTTAAAATAGGCGATTATGAAGCGATGAAAGCCGCAGCAATAGACCCTTACGAAGCGCTAAAGGATGCATATATACAGAATCGTATAAAAAAAATAAATGAATGAGGAGAGTTAATGAAGGTACTGGTAAGTGATAATCTCGGCCAAATCGGCATCGAGATGTTTCAGAAAGAGAATAATATTGATGTTGATGTTAAAACAGGGCTTGCTCCTGATGAATTAAAAGATATCATCTCCGAATATGATGCGCTGGTTATTAGAAGCGCAACTAAAGTAACCGAAGAACTTCTTGAGGCCGCAACCAGCTTGAAAGTAGTGGGCCGGGCCGGGATAGGACTTGATAATGTTGATATTCCCGCAGCCACAAAACGGGGCGTTGTGGTTATGAACACACCTGGTGGCAATGTGATCACCACGGCCGAGCATGCTATCGCCATGATTCTTTCCCTGACGCGTAATATTCCGGCGGGAACTTCATCATTAAAGGGAGGATTATGGAATAAAAAAAAACTACAGGGAAGAGAAATTTATAACAAAACACTGGGGTTGATCGGTTTTGGAAAAATCGGTTCAATAGTCGCGGATCGCGCCCGGGGTCTTAAGATGAAGGTTATTGTGTATGATCCTTTTGTTACTCCGGAGCTTATTGAAAAGGCCGGTGTTGAATCTGTTTCCCTGGAGGAGCTGTACAGCAGGTCCGATTATATTACTATTCATGTTCCAAAAATGAAAGAGACCATCGGTTTGCTTAATGAAGATGCCTTTAATCAAATGAAGGCCGGTGTAATGGTGGTAAATTGTGCACGCGGTGGAATTATTGATGAAACAGCCCTGTACAATGCCATGAAATCCGGCAAGGTGTCCGGCGCGGCTCTGGACGTTTTTCAATCCGAGCCTCCCGGTGAATCACCTCTTTTTGAATTCGACCGGTTTATATGCACGCCCCATCTGGGCGCATCAACCAGGGAGGCACAGACGAATGTAGCCGTTGCGGTTGCAGGTCAGATAATAGAATACCTTAATACCGGAACAATCCTTAATGCCGTCAATGTCCCTTCAGTTACAGGCGACCTGCTTGACAAACTCGGCCCTTTTTTAACAATCGCAGACCGGATGGGGTGCTTGCTTGCTCAGCTTATAGATTCTCCCTTAAAAGAAGTTGTTATTGAATATCGCGGCGATTTTCAGGGACTCGACATGTCTCCTGCATCGACTGCGGTTTTAAAGGGGCTCCTCTCTTCAGCAGTTAAAGATGATGTCAATTTTGTTAATGCTAGTGTTATAGCAAAAGAAAGAGGCATAAAGGTTTTGGAGACCTCAAGCTCTGAATCTGAAGACTATATAAATTTGATTACGGTTAAAGCGATAACCACCGGGGCGACAACCACTGTTGCGGGCACAATTTTCGGCAAGCATGATCCGAGAGTTGTAAAAATAAATAATTTCAGGCTGGAACTTATTCCAAGGGGTTATCTGGCTTTGATACAAAATATAGACAAGCCCGGCGCCATAGGAAGCATCGGCACGGTTCTTGGCGAGCATAAAATTAATATAGCAAGGATGCAGGTGGGGCAGGAAGAGGACGGTGAAAGAAATATTATATTTTTGCGCACAGACACTCCTTTTACTGATGAAGTGATAGAACGCCTCAGAAGCCTGCCCCTGGTTAAGACGGTAATACCACTTGAGCTTTGATTTTTTGAGCGGGAGAAAAAAGATGTCCGATGAAAAAGGTTTCGTGTTAAAAGAGAATGAGTCGGCAGAAACTCGGCAGGACATGATGCCGGGGATTGGTTTTTCTACATTCATCATGTCCTTGAATTCATCTGTTCTTGTAAGTCTTGGTATAATGGATGATCCGGTGACCGGACAAAAAAGTAAAGATCTGGTTATGGGGAAACAGACCATCGATGTTTTAAGTATGCTGCAAGAAAAGACCAGGGGCAACTTGACCTCTGAGGAGGACAGCCTCCTGAAGCATCTCCTATACGAACTGCGTATGCTTTATGTCAAACAATAGTAGGGATTCTGGTTTTAGATATAAATTTTAATGACTATTTCTCAAAGATCCCTGATTGATCCTTCAGGGCGGATCAAGGTTCTTTCACCGGCCAAAGTCAATCTTTTTTTACATATTACAGGGAAAAGACCGGATGGATTTCATGATCTGGTCTCTCTGATGTGCTGCATTAATCTTTATGATACGCTCTATATCAATTTGGGTGCTGAAAAGACAGGCATTACATGCACCCATCCAGAAGTTCCTTTAGATAAGACAAACATAGCCCTTCAAGCCGCAATCGTCTTCCTCAAGTCCATCGATATTGATGAAACAGTCGGGATTCATATAACAAAACGAATACCTGTCGGTGCAGGCCTGGGCGGAGGGAGCAGCAATGCCGCCGCAGTTCTTCGGGCATTGAATCATTATTATGATTATCCTTTTTCCATGGGTGAATTAATTTCAATGGGGCTCTCCCTTGGAGCCGATGTTCTTTTTTTGATTTTCCGCAACCCTGCCATTGTTTCCGGAATAGGTGAAAAGATCGAATCGTTTTCCGGTTTATCAAGCAGGCATCTTTTATTGATATATCCGGGGGTAAGCATATCGACTGCAGGGGTATTTAAAAAATACGATTTAAGATTGACAAAAATCAAAAAAAAAATTAAAGTTAGCTTTTTGCTAAAGGGCAAAATTGGAATTGAATCCCTGTTAAGGAATGATCTTGAGGAGGTTGCGGCGGCAGCTTATCCTGAAATATCTGATGCAAAAAAGGCTCTTTTGAGCAAGGGAGCTCAAGAGAGCCTTATGACGGGAAGCGGATCCGCTGTTTTTGGCCTTTTTTCTGATTTTAGCAGGGCAAAAGCAGCCCGCGATGCCCTTTTGCATAATGTTAACTGGCAGCTTTTTCTCACTGAGCTGATTCTTTAATTATATAGGCTTTAATGGGGCGTCGTCAAGTGGTAAGACACAGGATTTTGGTTCCTGCATTCGGAGGTTCGAATCCTCTCGCCCCAGCCATATGATATTTGAGGGCTTGATTTCTGAATGAAGATATTAATAATGAAGATATTAATTTTGATAGATGGAATGACCTTATGAATGGAATGTCATTATTTGCCGGAAACTCCAATTCCGCGTTAGCCCAAAAAATTTCAGTTTATCTTGATAAACCTCTTGGTTCTGCCACGGTCAAGACCTTTAGCGATGGCGAGATTCAGATTGAAATTAAGGAAAATGTAAGGGGAAAAGATGTTTTTTTGCTTCAGTCTACCTGTGCTCCTGTAAATGATAACCTGGTAGAACTTCTGCTAATGCTGGATGCTTTCAAGCGTGCTTCGGCAAGCAGAATTACAGCCGTAATACCTTACTACGGGTACGCAAGGCAGGATAAAAAAGTAGCTCCGCGCGTACCGATCAGCGCAAAATTGATCGCAGATTTATTGACCGCTTCAGGCGCTACCAGGGTGATTACTATGGATCTGCATGCCGGCCAGATCCAGGGTTTTTTTAATATCCCGGTTGACAATCTTTATGCAGCTCCTGTGATCATTGAATATGTTAAAGAAAAATTCGACCATGATCTCGTGATAGTCTCGCCTGATGCCGGAGGCGCTGAAAGGGCAAGAGCCTTTGCCAAGCGGCTCAAGGCCGGCCTGGCAGTTATTGACAAGCGGAGAAGCGCTCCCAATCAGGCTAAAGCCATGGCGGTTATAGGTGATGTAAAAGAAAAAATAACGATAATTCTTGATGATATGGTTGATACTGCCGGTACATTAACAGAAGCTGCGGCAGCATTGAATTCAAAAGGAGCTCATGAGGTTCATGCCTGCTGTTCTCATCCTGTCCTGTCAGGCCCGGCCCTCCAGCGTATTAATGATTCGGTCTTGAAAAGCCTTTTGGTGACCGATACAATTCCGCTGAGTAAAAACGCAGCCGAGTGCGATAAGATCAAGGTCCTTACCATAGCCGACATAGTTGGGGAAGCGATGATCCGATGCCATAACGGAGATTCCGTAACTTCTCTTTTTGTTTAAAAATTTTTTCCGAATCTTATATTATTTTAGGAGGTTCTTTTTTTGGATTTTGTTGAATTAAAAGCAAATATTAGAAAAACATCCGGTTCCGGCGTTGCTCGGACATTGAGATCTGCCGGAAAAGTCCCTGCGGTGCTTTACGGCCCGTCAATAGATCCTATTTTACTCTCTCTCGACGTTAAGGAATTTGAGACGAGCTTAAAAAAGGGCAAAGTAGGCCTGTCCATCTATAATTTGGCCATTCAAAATGGAAATACCACTAACAGGTCGGTAATGATTAAAGAGTTGCAAACCGATCCCATTACAAGAATGTTTCTGCATGTTGATTTTTATGAAATCACAATGGACCGCAAAATAAAGGTCCACGTTCCCGTTATTCCAATAGGCAAGTCAAAAGGCGTGGAACTTGGAGGGATTTTGCAGGTAATCAGGCGTGAAATCGAGGTATTCTGCTTACCGAATGAAGCTCCCAAGACTATTGAAATAGACATAACAGATCTTGATATAGGTGATTCAGTTCATATTGAAGATATTTCTTTGGATGGAGATGTTGAAATCCCGGCGGAAGTAAATTTTACAGTTATTACTGTAATAGGAGCAAGGGTTGATGAAGAATTAGAGGAAGAGGCCGAAGAAGTCGAAGAAGAAGAGGCTGAAGAAGGAGATGCTTCTGAAAGCAAGGGAGATGAGTAATCTTTGGCTGATGAAACCCGCCTTATTATCGGTCTTGGCAACCCCGGCGAAGAGTACATAAAAACACGTCATAATGCCGGCTTCATGGTCATAGATGCTATTTCGGATACTTTTGCGATTGCCCTTGATAAAAAAAAATTTGATGCCGAATTCGGGCGTGGCTCCATAGAAGGAGTTGAAGTTATTCTGGTAAAGCCTCAATCTTTTATGAACAGAAGCGGCCCTCCGGTGCAGAAACTAGCGGCCTATTTTAAAATATCAACCCAGGATATTCTGGTCATTCATGATGATATTGACCTCAATTTAGGAAGATTAAAAATAAAAGAGAAAGGAGGGGGTGGCGGACATAATGGTATAAAATCGCTGATCAATGCTTTAAATGGCGTTAATTTTTCAAGACTTAAAATAGGAATCGGGCGCCCCAATGAGCATATGGGCATTATTAACCATGTTCTTGGCAGATTCACGTCTAAAGAGTCTGAAGTCATGGAACAGGCCATTGCCAGAGCAAAGGCGGCGGTTGTTAAGATACTTTGTAATGGTATCAAGGAAGGAATGAACAGGTTTAATGTAAATTTTATTGACTGTTAAGAGGCCTTTACGATTATAAATTTAACTCAGCCGTGTATGGGTGAATAAAATTTTAATTTTGGCGAGGTCTCGCTTTTATTGAAAACGGAGGATGAATATGGAACAAATAATGGGAAATATTCCATTGATATGTACATTTGCAGGTATTGCCGGTGTTGTATTCGCTTTAATTCTTGCTGGTGCTGTTAAATCCGCTCCGGCCGGCGACGCAAAAATGAACGAAATTGCCGAAGCCATCAAGGCAGGAGCGATCGCTTATCTTAACAGGCAGCTGAAAAGTATGGGTATTGTGGGCATAATTATCGCCGCCATACTTTTTTTTGCGCCTGGATATGGCGCTTGGGCTACGCTGGGCTTTCTCATAGGAGCGGTAGCTTCCTATTTTGCAGGTTATATAGGTATGCGTGTTTCAGTTATTGCTAATGTAAGAACAGCAGAAGCATGCAAAAGCGGTCTTAATGCGGGCCTCAAACTGGCTTTTAGAGGTGGTTCCGTTACCGGAATGATAGTTGCCGGTCTTGCTTTAACTTCATGTGCCGGTCTTTATACCCTCTTGGTTGCTCAGGGCGTAGAGGGTGGACATATTACAATTTCGCTTATATCACTTGGATTCGGCGGCAGCCTTATTTCAATTTTTGCACGCCTGGGTGGTGGTATTTTTACAAAAGGCGCAGATGTCGGCGCTGATTTGGTCGGCAAGGTCGAAGCCGGCATTCCCGAGGATGATCCTAGAAATCCTGCAACAATTGCAGATAATGTGGGTGACAATGTGGGTGACTGCGCCGGAATGGCTGCTGATCTTTTTGAAACATATGCTGTTACTACTGTTGCGGCGATGGTGCTTGCGCATCTTCTTTTTCCAAAAAACGAAACTGCAATAATTTATCCGCTGGTACTCGGCGCTGTTTCAATTATTGCATGTGCAATTTCTGTCTTTTTTGTCAAACTTAAAGAAGGCGATTCTTACATCATGGGCGCTCTTTATAAAGGGATGTTCGGAGCTGCAATCCTGGCAGGTGTAGCCTTTTTACCTGTAACAAAAAACATGATGGCCGATATTCCCGGTATTTCAGCTATGAGTCTTTATTATTCATGCCTTGTCGGTTTAATTCTAACCGTTGTAATAGTTATTATTACTGAATATTATACAGGTCTTCGCAAACCTGTTAAAGATATAGCCGAAGCTTCAACAACAGGTCATGGAACCAATATGATCGCCGGTCTGGCTGTCAGCATGCAGTCTACTGCTCTGCCTGTGCTTGCTATTTGTATCGCCATCCTTGCTTCCAGTTATTTTGCCGGACTGTAT
>JAERRQ010000374.1 GCA_016735355.1 Desulfobacterales bacterium
GCGGCTTAAGTGGCATTATAATTGCTTACTATTAACAGGTAAATGGGATGAAGTTTTAATTCTCCTTTCCTTCATTCCAAACCTCCGACCCTGTCAGGATGCCCTCTCCTGACAGGGTTTTCTTTTTATTTTTTCCCAAGACCATTATAAGCAAGAACCATTTCACGAAGTGCGTCTTTTTGCATAGTACGACATTTTACCTTCGGTGATGACTTCCGGCCAATCGATCAGTTGCCCCATGTATGATAACCATAATTGCCCCCATTGTCTTAATTGCTTTAGGCACTATTTTAACTATAAGAATTTATGGTGTCAGATCAGATTTGATAAAGGTTGGTTCGCAGATTGCAAATTATTTTTGCGATTTGCAAATAAAGTTGCAAGGAATGCGAGTAGGAGAATTGAATCCTATAGGCTTTAAGATAATAATTTTGGAAAGGCCAGAGGGAGGAAGGCGTATTATAATACTCCGACGACCGATAACGCACCCCAAATTTTTATCTTAAGGTCTATAATATAAAGGTCTAGAATATAAAGGTCTATAATATAAATATTTTCAAAACGTCGCAGTATTAGGCGTCTGCTCCATGCTGTTGTTCGCCATATCAGTAGAGGCAAGTAATGCTGATTTATTTTTGTGAGTTATTCGAATTAAAAATCGTAAGGCTTCATTCACTGATTCAGAGTTGGGGAACACTTCAGCCACATCTGCTTCTATACGAACTGTTGGCCCATAAAAACTTTTTCGCTCAGTGCCAACCTTTCTTACTTTTAAACCCTTCAAATCATATTCTGGACGAAGTTCATCATCCTTTTTAGTGTTATCCTTCTTCATAATCTTTTCGCTCTCTTCCGGTTGCTTCTCGTACGCTAATCAATCGGATTTTATTTTTTCGTTCTGTATATGCCACGAGCAGCAAGCGGTTATTTATTGACTGCCCAATGATAATATATCGATGCTCATTATAGGAATGATCCGGATCAAAGAAATCAACGTATAGAGGATCATTGAATACAGTTTTCGCTTCATCAAATGAAACACCATGCTTAGAGAAATTGAAAGCGGCTTTATTTCGATTCCATTCAAATTCCATTAACATAAATTAAGTATAGCATAATCCATTAATTATTTAAAGATTTGAAATAACATTTTAATAAAACAGTGGTAACAGTGTTTAAATTCCCGTGTGCGCGGGAATGACAGTTGTAATGTATCAACACAATTTTAACAAATCGGTAATGCTCTCGTATAGCCCGGATTAATATGCAAAAAGTTCTTGCAAACAATTCACTGCCTTGATTTGAGTATTTTTTGAAATTACGCCAAGTTTTTGTACCAGCCTGGATTTGTCCACTGCCCGCATTTGGTCTAGTAGAATAAGTCCTTTTTTACCTTTGAAGACGCAAGGAATTCGAGTAGGAAAATTGAACTCTTTTGATGTCATTGGAGCAATAATAGCGGTTTTTAACGAAGACATTTCATCTGGTGAAAGAACAACACATGGTCTTATTTTTTTTATCTCTGAGCCTTGTGTCGGGTCCAATTGAACCAACCAAATATCAAATCTATGAATATTCGGGTTCACCATTTCCATTGCTCATCGTCGATTAATGGAGCATCTAACCATTCCTGATCAATTTGGCCGGCTCCTTTTGTTTCAAGAACCTTATCAAATTCCTTTTCCCAACCTTGCCTTGGTTTTTGCACAGGTTGTATTAAAAGTCCTTCATCAATAATTTTGAATACTAATTCTTTGTTTTCTAATTGAGCTTGTTCAATAATTGCTTTTGGAATTCTTACACCTCGTGAGTTTCCAATTCTTGTTAAAGTTGTCACAACTGCCTCCATTTATGATTCATGTAATCACATTATAATTACAAAATGGATTGTTGTCAAATCACGCCTTACTTCCCTAAAAACAATCATTGCAATAGCAACAGTAGAGACAAGGCATGCCTTGTCTCTACTGAAGATGCCGATTTTTGTTAAATTTGGGATTTTTTTAATTGAAGGGTTATTTCAACCCGTCGGTTTCTTTTTCTACCCTCAGGACTGTCATTACTTTCCATAGGGCGGTACTCTCCGAAACCCATTGTTGAAATACGTTTAGGTTGAACATGTGCCTGGTTGAGAAGGATTTCTACGACCGAGGCCGCGCGGGCCATGGAGAGGGCGAGATTGGATTTATAAAGCCCGCCGCGTTTGATAGGTACATTATCGGTATGTCCTGCAATTATTATATCGCCTTCGGTTTTTTTAAGAACAGATGCGATTTTTTGCAGCATTTTCACTATTTCCGGTCGAACATAGGCCTTGCCGGAATCAAAGGTGCTTTCTCCCATCATTCTAATTGTTACGCTGTTGTCTCCGGTCTCTACTTTTATAAGGTCTTTTATCTCATTAATATCGGCATGGTGACCATCTTTCAGCTCTTCGCCTATTTCTTCTTTCAGCTGGGTGGCAATTACCTCCTCTCTTTGAAAAGGTGAAAAGATATGCTGATTAAAATCTTTGGCGATTATTTTCATTCCCATGGGACTGTCCATCACCCTCTCTTTGCGCTGAACACCAAAAGCATTTGCCATGGAACCTGCCACTTCTTTGTAAACAGCCTTGTCTGTTTCCGAAAATGAAAGCAGGAGTACAAAAAAACAGAGCAGCAGGCTCATAAGATCGCCGAATGTTACAACCCAGTCGGGCGCGCCTTCTTCAACAGGTTTTTCCGGTACATTAGAATCACTACTCACTGGAATCACCATCCTTATTATTTGAAATTTGTTCACGTTTTTTTGGAGAAAGGAATATTTTCAAGGATTCTTCCAGCACCATCGGGGCTATACCGCGTGTGATTGCCACGGCGCCTTCAACAATAATATTTTTATAGACCTGCTCTTCATTGCATCTGAATTGTAATTTTTCGGCTATGGGGATACAAACAAGGTTTGCGACAACTGCTCCATACAGGGTTGTAAGCAGAGCAACCGCCATTGAGGGGCCGATACTGGCAGGATCGGACATATTTGCCAGCATCTGGACAAGCCCTATTAATGTTCCTATCATGCCGAAGGCCGGCGCTGTTGCGCCGATGCCCTTGAAAAAACTCTGTCCCAGGGTATGGCGCTGCACAGTCAGGCGAATATCCTTGTTAAGCATGTCTGTGATTAAACCTTCATCATATCCGTCGGAAAGATATGCAAGAGCTTTGGCTGCGAAATTATCCTTCGGTTCTTCTTTTTCCAGAGCTATTAATCCTTCTTTTTTTGCTATTCTGGTATAGGATACCATGTCTGAAATTATTTTATCGGGCGGATCAACTTTTATTAGAAAAGCTTTCATGGCAACCTGAATCGAACCAATAACTTCAGCCATTGTGAATTTTATAAAAGCAGTTGCGATGCTTCCACCTACAACGATCAGCAGCCCCGGCACATTAATAAAAATACCGGCGCTGCCGCCCATAATAACTGCTGAAAGTACTAAACCAGTTCCTCCCAGAAGACCTATAACTGTTGCAATATCCATATCAATCCTTAATAATTTTTATCAGCAGCTTATAACACCTTAAGCGCGGCGCCCAAAAAGCTGTTACTAAAGCGAAGTGTTCATACAGGCCGCAGGCCGCTCTTGAGAATAAAAACATTATGGTCAAAATGCTTCAAAGTACGATATGTCCGGAGCTTTTCAATATTATAAAGAGTAAGTTCCGTATTCGCCGGCATTATTATGGCCCCGGTTTTCATGCGTACATCCCTGGTAAGCACCATACCGTTTTGTAAATCATCCAGGCTGATTTCCAGGTAATCCTTTCTGTTTTCCTTCTGAATATTCTCCATATTGATTTCAAGAAGATAATTTACTATCTCCGGTGCGAGCTGATAACTGCTAAGCTTGTAAAGCATACCCGGAATATCTCCAAGATTGATTGCTCCCCTGTTTACCAGATTATCATATATGGATGCGGCAGATACAATCTGAGCATGAAGAGGCAGTTCATCTCCCTGTAGACCATCAGGAAAACCTTTTCCATTATACTGTTCGTGATGGGCTCTTACAATTTTTGCTGCAGGATGCAGGAATTCAATCTCTTGCAGAATGAGCTCTCCCCGCTCCGGGTGTGAAAGGTACTGATTTTTTTCTTCGTCTTTTAATTCGGTTCTTTTGCTTGAAAAAATTTTATTTGGAAGACCAATCATACCTATATCGTGGAGCAGGGCGGCAGCCTCAATCACCCGATACTCCTTCACAGGTATTTCAGTACATCTTTTCGCAAGCATTAAAGAAAGTCCTGCTACTCTTCGACAATGCCCGCCCAGCTTTTCGCTAAATACCTCAATAAGACTTGTAAATGTCCGCAAGGTTTGGTAATAATTTTTTTCAAGCTCCTCATATCTACATAGAGCTTCTTTTTCAAAATTAACGATTCGGGAGCCTATATCTATGCGTGACCGTAGTTCATCGTAGCAGACAGGCTTGACAAGATAATCATCCGCGCCTGCTTCCATAGCCTGAATAATTGTCTCATGATTATTCCCGGGGCATATAATGATGAAGTAAATATATTGATTAAAATTTTTTGAGCGAATTATCTTGCAAAAGTCGAGGTCGTCCATTTTCGGCATTCCCCAGTCGCAGACAATAATGTCTGTTTGGGTGGATTCAAGCATTGAGCATGCGTCCAACGCATTATCGTTTGAAGATACATTGTACCCCCATTTTTTTAGATTGCACTCATGCTGACGCAGAGTTACCGGGTTGTTATCGATAACCAGTATATTCATTTTTTTCTTAAAATCTAAGTTGGGCGATTAGCTATTAGTATTGAAAAATCAAGGTATTACATCAGTAAAAAATAACACCCAATGGGTGAAAATTGGTAATCGTAAAACATCTTGTAACCATTAAGCTAATAGCTAACAGCTAAAGGTTAACCGCTCAATTCAGGTAAATATAGATCGGGATTTGTTTAAAACAGATTTGGTTGTTTTTATTTTTAACGATATTATGCATATCCTGAGCCAATAGATACTTAGGAAGCGATCAAAAGCCCTTGATTTCGATATTTCCATTTAAAAAAAATGTTCATTATTAAGATTATTAGAAATTAACTCAACCAAAGATTAAAATTGCGAATTAATTTAAAAAAATCATATATTCTGAGCAGAAATATTGACGGTTTGTCAAAAATATGGCAGGTGTTATAAAAATATGTTTTAACTGTTAAGTGATGGCTGATTAAATAACTTATGGAAACAAACCTAGATTTGAACCGTGAGATTGCCGCACGTAAATGCGCGGAAGAGGCGCTTCTTAAAAGTCAAGAAGAACTCCGGCAGGCAAGTAAAATGGAGTCGCTTGGTACTCTGGTGGCGGGGATGGCGCATGAGATTAATAATCCTATTAACCTTATCATATTTAACATGCCCCTTTTTGAGAAAATATGGATAGATTTTCTGCCTGTTTTGAAGGAGGTTGCAGATAAAGAACCTTACCGTAAATATGGTGGTTTGCAATATGCTTTTCTCGAGGATCATTTAATTCAGCTTATTTCCGATGTTAACATGGCGGCAAAGAGGGTAGCCAACATTGTCAATGATCTGAAGAAATTTGCCAGACAGTCCTATATTTTCGATAAAAAGTCTATTCAGATTAATACTGCCGTTGTTAATGCCATAAGACTGGCCCAAACTAGTATAAACAATTTTCAGATTGATATAAAACAGGATCTATCCCATGTTCTTCCTTTAATAGAAGGGGATTCGGGGCATATTGAACAGGTACTATTGAATATACTTTTAAACGCGGTACAGGCTATAAGCCATAAGAATATACGCGGCCTGATCAAGATTTCAACCGGGGTTCAGCACAAGGACGGACGGGTTTATATCGAGATATCTGATAACGGGATAGGCGTATCTCCATCCATTTCCAATAAAATTTTTGATCCTTTTGTCACAGACAAGCAAATGGAAGGAGGCACCGGCCTCGGACTTTCCATATCCCACAGTTTTGTGCATGCCCATGGCGGCGAAATAACTTTTCAGAGCGAGCAGGGAGAAGGAACTGTCTTTACAATTTGCTTGCCGACAAAAATAAAAGAAAAAGCTGCCAGAATTCTCATTGTAGATGACGATGAACTGATACGGGATATGTTAAGGGATGTGCTCACAAATCAACGTTCTTATTTTGTAGATGATGCTCATAATGGCCTGGAAGCCTGTATAAAGCTTGGAACATACCGGCCTGATCTGCTTATACTTGATATTCTTATGCCCGAAATGGATGGGCTTGGAGTTTGCCGTGCCATAAAAAAGGATCCCGCGCTTGTTGATCTCAAGGTAATGATTACAACAGGAAACCGGGATCATCCTAAACTCGATCAAGTCTTTAGGTTAGGCTTTGCCAATATTCATTACAAACCTTTTAAAATACAGAAATTCCTTAACGAGGTAGATTATCTGGTTAATTCCTGAACCGGATAAACCATAAAAATCTGACCCCAAACCACGCAGTTATAGATTACCTATAAATTATTTATTTTGTTTCACCATCACCATCACCACATACTGCCCCACCAAAAAGAATTTCAACCCAGTGTGTGCACGATAGCTGAAGCATGGACAAGCTTTACCTTTTTTTTCAATTTAGGAAGTATTTCAGATAAAACCTTATAAGTTTCATAGTGGGGATGCGCTATACCCACAGCTTCTCCTTGATTCATGGCTGTGTTGATAAGACCATTAATTTGTTTGCGTATAAAAACGGAATCGACTCTGTGATCTATAAATATATCACGTTGTGCAAAAGGAATCTTAAAAAGACGGGCCGAAGATCTGCACAAGGTATCCGAAGTTGTGCGGCTATCAATAAAAAAGAGTCCCCTTTTTTTGAGTATTGAAAAGATCTGGTTCATTTTTTCCGATTTCGCCGTTATTTTTGATCCCATATGATTGTTAACTCCCCTTATGTAGGGGATGCAATCCAGATTTTTATTTAACATGCTGATAAGTTGATCAGGCGACATGAAGCTTAAAAGCGCGCCCTTTCCGGGATCAATTTTTGGATACTCAACAGGTTCCATGGGAAGATGGAGCATTATTTCAACCCCTTTTTTGCGTGCTGAATCGACAATTTGTTTGCCAAAGGGGCTATGCGGCAGCACAGAGAAAGTAAGCCTTGCATCAAGTTTGAGGAATTTCTCGGCTATTAGGCGGTCATACCCTATATCATCGATAATTATGGCTACACGGGGTAATTTTTTAGGTCTCTTAACTACAGGCAAGGAAACCGGTTTATGGACTTGCTTCTTTTCAACCGGAAAGACTTCATAAACAGGCCGTGAATG
>JAERRQ010000201.1 GCA_016735355.1 Desulfobacterales bacterium
AAAAACCCGGTTGACGGTATTTTTCAGCAAGAGGAAGTATTCAGGGTGACTGTCTATAATCATGCAAAGAAAGTCCTGATGGATAACAAGAAGACCTATTATGACAAATATAATACATCTCTCAATAACTATGAAAAAATATCTGGTGAAATTTTTAAAAATATAGAGGCGCATAATCCTGCGTTTTGGTCAGATCATAAAGATAGTGTTGAATTCTGGTCCAAAGTAATTTCGGTTGAGGCTTCCGCAAATGATGAATCCTTGTTTTTTGATCAGGACACGCCTTTGAATAATACCAGAACCATCGGATTTGTCAGGGTTTTGATGAGCAAGCATATACTGCATAACCGGCTTGTATCTCTTTGCACAAGAAGCATCCTGATAGGTTTTTTCTTTTGGCTGACAGGTTCAATTGTTGGTCTTTTTGTCCTTAAGTCGATTACTAAACCTTTACAACAGTTAACCAGCGGAGTTAAGGCCTTTGGTGAACATGGGGTAATATACAAAATTCCGGTTAACACAAAGGATGAAATAGGCAAACTGGCCGATGCTTTTAATAATATGTACGAATCATTAAAAAAAAGAGATTCTGAAAAAAAACAGCTTGAAGAACAACTCCTGCATGCCCAGAAAATGGAGGCAATAGGCACTTTGGCAGGCGGTATAGCACATGACTTTAATAATATCCTGGGTGTTATTGTGGGATATACCGAGCTATCTTTGCTGGAGATGCCTGAGACCGATCCGCTGCGCGGCAAACTTGATCAGGTGCTTAAGGCCAGCGGACGGGCGACCGATCTTGTAAAACAAATTCTCGCTTTTAGCCGCAAGGATAAACAGAAGCTTATACCGATCAGAATAGACCCAATAATTAAAGAGGCCCTTAAGATGCTGCGATCATCTCTGCCGACAACCATTGAAATTCGTACGGACATCAAAAAGATCAATTCTTCAATTTTATCGGATCCTTCTCAAATACATCAAATCCTGATGAACCTTTGTACAAATGCAGCCCACGCACTTCCAGATAATAAAGGGATAGTAGAGGTCAGCCTGGATGAAGTGGATATTGATCAGGATCAAGCGTCGGAGCATGCCGACCTGCAGGACGGCCATTATCAAAAACTTACTGTTTGTGATAACGGCGAAGGAATAAAGCCTGAAATCATGGATCGAATTTTTGATCCGTTTTTTACAACCAAGGGCCCGGGGAAAGGTACGGGCATGGGCCTGGCGGTTATCCACGGGATAGTAAAAAGATGTAAGGGAGCCATAATCTTTGACAGTGAGCCTGGCAAAGGAAGCATATTTAAGATTTTTTTTCCTACAATTGATGCCAACATAGCTGAAAAAATCAAAATTCATAAAGATATTCCCAATGGTAATGAAAAGATCCTTTATATAGATGATGAACAACAGATAATAGATTTTGGCCAGGAAATACTGGAAGGATTAGGTTACAAAGTTGTCGCAAAAACTACACCAACGGATGCCCTTGAGATATTCAGAGCGGATCCTGACAGCTTTGATATAGTTATTACGGATATGACCATGCCCAAGATGACGGGTATAGAGCTTGCAGTGCAGATAAGCATTATAAGACCGGGGATCCCGATTGTTCTTTGTTCAGGCTATAATGCAAATATCACCAAGGAAAAGGCTCGCGAGGCAGGCATAAGAGAAATTATAATGAAACCATTCGCTATAAATGAAATAGCCCGTACTATCAGGGATGTTCTGGATAATAATGAAAAATATGATGCATAATAATCAATTATAAACCTTAGGAACGATCATCTTGTAATACATTTATATAGGCTTTAATTAAGCCTAAAGCTTCACCCTCGGAGGATATCCTGTTAATTGATTTGCGAAATCTGCCGCTGCCGGGCAAACCTTTAACAAACCAGCAAAGCCGGCTGCGCATCATACGGCAGGCATGCTTTTCTCCAAAATATTCCACTGAATTTTTAAGATATTTTACCATAACTGTAAAGCGGTGGACAAGATTTATATCAGACCGGTCTCCACTTAGCAGCGCCAGGATTTGTTTAAAAATTAATGGGTGCCCGATTGCTGCCCTGCCTATCATAACTGCATCACAGCCAGTCTCTTTAAGCATTTTCAAAGCATCGTCAGGATGAACAATATCCCCATTTCCGATTACCGGAATTAAAATATTCTTTTTAATGTCTTTAATAATCTGCCAGTCTGCATTACCTCTGAAACCCTGTGTAGCCATTCGGGGATGTACGGTAATGGCATCCACACCACTTTCCTGAGCTATTCCGGCAAGTTTCAGAGCATCTTCTCCTGATTTGTTCCACCCTGATCTAATTTTTATGGTAACGGGGATTTTTACGGCCTTACGTACAGCCGTTATAATCGCAGCCGCTTTATCAGGATCTTTCATCAAGGCTGAGCCTGAGCCTGTTTTTAGTACCTTTTTAACTGAACATCCAAAATTTATGTCAAGCATGTCGGCTCCCACGGACTCGACCATGCGGGCTGCTTCAGCCATAATGGCCGGATCAGAGCCGAAGATCTGAACCGAAAGAGGCTTTTCGGCTGGAAGGCTGTCAAGGAGTTGTTCCGTTTTTTGGGATTTATAGACCAGACCATTAGCACTGACCATCTCTGAGAATACAAGAGCCGCTCCGGCTTCTTTGACAAGCAGCCGAAAAGGGAGATTGGTAATCCCTGCCAGAGGAGCCATAATTGTTATATTATCAAGTTTAACGGAACCGATGTTCATTCCGGAGCCTCCGGTTTACCGTTTTTTATTGAAGCCGGATTTGCATAACAGAAGAGGCAATTATGATAACACGGATGCATGCTGTACGATCCTATGTCAACTGAAATTCTGCATCCGCAGCCTTGTTTTATTCTTTGTCCTGTATCTTTTCTCAGGGAAAGACCACCTCCGTATAATCTCACAAGCAAATCATTCGGTATGCATGAACTTGCACTGATATTTGAATTCTGGGGCAACCTGTCAAGAAGTTCCCTTTCACAGCACGTAAACAGACCGATATCAAGTCCTTTAAGTTCCTGTTCCATCTTCAGCAGGATCTTTATCTTCTTCTCAAAATGCGGGTCAACAAAAGAAAACCCCTGTATAGATGCCGCTCTTTTTTTGATTTTGGCATAATGATCCATGAAGCTGGTGATACATCTTTTTACGCCGCACTCTGAGGCATATTGTGCGATGCTGTTAAAATCATGCATATTGTTCGCTGTTTCACATCTGCCTGTTTTATAAAAGCATATAGGGTCAAACCGCCAGTTCACTGATTCAGGGTTAAAATGAGAGCAAAGATATGATAGTTGCTCAAGACGATCATTTAATGGGGGCACACGGGATTCAAGCAAAGGGACGCAGGAATTTACAGTAAAGTTAAAAAAAAGGTTATATCCTTTTTTTTGCAGCATTTCTCCGAAACCGCTTTTAATAAATGGTCTGAAATTCTTTGACCAGAAAACTATCGTATGGACTCTGTCAGGAGTGGCCCTGACTATAGATATATGCCCGTTGTAAGGGTTTTTTGTTTTAAAAAAGCCTTGTTTGATCTGTTTAGCAAACCATTTCAAATAAAAAGCGGGTATATCTGTTCTTCTTGAGGCGGATATTACTATCTTTTTTGCAGACTGCATCTGAATATTGAGATATTAATGCTTTCTTCTATTGTCCAGGGAGATTACCCTGGAACTACCTGTTTTTGTTTTATTTTTTTTCGTTTTTACCTGAGTTCCTGTTTTTTGGTCCTCTTCAGGAGAGATCACAGGTTTCAGACGCATACTTTTATCATTCATTGTAAATTCTGCGCCGTCAATATAAGCGCTTCTCAAGATCCATGTTACGGTTTGAACCGGTATTTGCAGTATCAGCATCTTAACATGATACCAGTCTTTTTTATGATCAGGTAAAATTTCTTCTATTCTGGCAAAGGTCAAAGGCTGATCTTCGCAATATATTAAAACAATATCATTTTCTTGTGCCATTTATATTCATAGCTCCCGTAGGACGAATTCTCATACTTTATATTCTGTTATTTTATAACATTTTTAAGATTCAAAATAT
>JAERRQ010000004.1 GCA_016735355.1 Desulfobacterales bacterium
TTTCAAAATTTGATGCATTCGTGATTTGGATCAAAATGCTGATGAAGCATACCGTAAAATCTTATTCTTCAGCCGGTTCAAAAGTCGCTTTTATTTTTCACAAAAAAATACATTTCAGTAATATTCTATCAATTAAATACATTTATGTTGTTTAACATTGTTTTGACCGTAATAATTATAAACTATAAAAACAAAAGGTTACCACAGATTGGCAGCAGATAAAATGACGGCATATTTTTTGCGTTTAATTATAATAATTTGAGCCGGTTTCAAAATGTTTAATTTTGTTCGAGGTCAAGAAAGGCAAAACATTTAACCACAGGAATACATTGAGTGTTTCGAGGATTAAAACCCTTTTTAAGATAAGGAACGTGGACGAAATAACTTCCACAAGTAGGCGCACAGATTTGGGTCGGGCAAAAGGGGGCGTTTTGAAATTGGTTCATTTAAAAAACTATAAAAAAAGGAACCGTATATAATGTCCTTTGCATACCCTATAATAAGACAAGCCGGGCCCTCCGACATAAATCAAATGACATATCTTCTTGAAGAGCTGTTCTCGATAGAAGAGGATTTTACCTTCAACGAGTCTGCCCAGCGACAGGGCCTTTTAATGATGCTTGATGATAATGAAAAACGATGCATCATGGTTGCTGCATCAGGGGATCAAATCATAGGTATGTGCAGCGCTCAACTGCTTGTGTCAACAGCAGAAGGGGGAATGGCTGCATTAATTGAGGATATGTTTGTTGCCAAATCATATCGAGGACAGGGTATAGCTAAAAGACTATTGCTGTCTATTGAAAAATGGGCGTATAAAAAGAAAGCAAAAAGGATGCAGCTTCTTGCTGACAGAAATAATATTAATGCCCTTGATTTTTATAAAAAACAAAAATGGGCCGCAACGCAGTTGATCTGCCTGCGTAAAAACCAGGAAAGGAATTAAAATATGTATACAAAACTAAAAACAGCGTTAATTGATTTAGCTGAAAAAAATAATCTTTTGGAAAGTGAGATCAACATTACAGCCAAGATCCTGACACCTGAAGAGGCTATAGGTGAGACAGAAAGAAAGGATTTCCCTTTGCTTCAGGGCAAAGAGTTCTTGATGCAGGCGGATTTCAAAAATGCCCTGGGCCAGGCATTTACAGATGCCCCGAGTAATTTTAAGGGAAAACTCAAAAAAATACTTGAATTAAAATTAACGGATAACAGTGACAGGGCTCTTTTTGTTGCTACGCTCAATGCTGTAATGCGATACCTCGGTGCCGCCGAAAAGACTATTCACTGCAAAAACGAGGAACCTGAACTATGTGCCCGGGAAATAGTCAGTATAATTATTGATAAATACGGCGCTGATATAAAAATTGGAATCGTTGGATTCCAGCCGGCCATAATAGATAATTGTGCTAAAAGCCTGACTGCCCAAAATGTAAAGGTAATAGATCTGGATAAAAACAATATTAATAAAAAAAAATATGGGGTGCTTATCTGGGATGGCAAAAAAATGGCGGGGGAGCTTTTTAAAAGATCTGATGTTATTCTGGCTACAGGCTCAACAATAGTAAATGACAGCCTGTCTCATTTGAGTGCTCTGGCCAAGGAATATCAAAAGCCTTTATATCTTTACGGCACAACAGTTGCCGGCGCCGCCAAAATTTTAAACCTGGAGAGGCTCTGCTTTAAATCCTCTTAGGAACTGGAAAAAAAAGGATTATCATGAAAATAACCGCCAATTTTAAAAAATATAAAATGTTTTTAGTAACATTATTGGCTTGTTTTGTTTCTTCCACTCTTTTTGCCCAAAAAGTACCTAAAGAGATCCTTGTATTTGCCGGAGCGGGGATGCGAGCGCCATTGGATGAGATTGGTGAAAGGATTGAAAAGCTGTATGGGATAACGGTTATATACGACTATGAAGGGACTGGTAGACTGGGCAATAAAATTCTGGCCGGGCAAACCCCTGACATCTTTATTCCAGGCAGCGACAAGTGGGCAAAAATTTTAAAAACAAAGGGTTACGTGGAATGTTATACTCCTGTTGCATATCATACTCCTGTTATCATTACTCCCAAAGGAAACAGCAAAATGAACTCCCTCGGTGCTTTTTCAGGTAGCAGCAATCGACTCGTATTGGGCGATATCAAGACATGCGCCATAGGCGGAGCTTCTGCTGCAATATTTAAAAAAGCAGGCTTTGAAGAATCCAGGATGAATATAAAGGCCAGGGGATTAACCGTTAAACAATTAGTTTTATGGGTTGAGGGGAACAATGCCGATGCCTCCATCGTATGGAAAGCGGATGCGGTTCAGTCCGACAAAGTTAGAATTATCGACATACCCAAGCAGTATAATATTACAAGTATTATTCCGGTTTGCAAGATGATAAAAGATAAAAAAGAGGCGGCCGAATATATTAATTATCTGTTGGGCATTAAAGGGAAGTCAATTTTCAAAAAATATGGGTTTGATGTGGTAAAATAAATGAAAAATTTTTCTTTTAATCTTATTATATCCTTCATTGCAGCTATCTTTGTGTGCCTGATTGTGCTGCCCATGCTTGCTCTTTTTACAACGACATCCTTTGTAGAACTGGTATCTCAATTCAGGTCTCCCATGATATTATCTGCTGTTCTTATAAGCCTTGAAACATCGCTGACAGTAGTCTTTTTAGCTCTATGTTTAGGTATTCCCGTGGCCTATTTGCTTGCTATGAAGAATTTTAAAGGAAAAGAGATAATTGATACACTGGTTGATCTTCCCATTTCCATGCCTCCTCTTGTCGCAGGTCTGGCCCTTTTGATCCTGCTGGGGGGGAACAGTACGTTCGGCAGATTGTTAAGCAACCATGGAATTTCCCTGATATTTTCCAAGAAAGGGATTATAGCTGCTCAGCTTTTTGTTTCTATTCCTTTTCTAATAAAATCGACAAGGGACGCATTTGAATCGATAAACAAAGATATTATAAATGCATCATCGACCCTTGGAGCATCAGAATTCTATACATTTAAAACAATTCTGCTTCCTATGGCTAAAAATGGTATCTATACCGGCATGATTATGACCTGGTCAAGGGCCCTGGGAGAGTTCGGCGCGACCTCCATGGTGGCTGGCTGTATTCCATTTAAAACCGAAACAATGACTGTAGCCATTTATCAGAATGCCATGTCAGGGGAGCTGACCGCATCAATCGCTATTGCTATTCTCCTTCTGATATTTTCATTTACATTGCTTTTGGTATTCAAATCACGGGTCAGGGTAAAAGCGGGGTAAAGAGTAATGGGTATTATATTAAAAGGAATATCAAAAAGCTATGACGGACAGGCGGTACTGAAAAATTTAAATCTTAAGATTAATCAGGGAGAATTCCATGTACTGTTAGGGCCGAGTGGAAACGGCAAGACAACTGCACTGTCCGTTATGGCCGGACTTGTTAACCCGGACAGCGGGTCTGTTTTTATCGGCGGCGGGGAAGTAACCAGTCTTTCTCCTGACAAAAGAAACATTGGTTTTGTCTTTCAGGACCATGCTCTTTTTCCTCATCTCCAAGTTTTTGACAATATTGCTTATGGCTTGCGGGTCAGAGGTATTAAAGAAAAAAAAATAAAAAAAATCGTCGCTCATTATCTGGAACTTGTCAGACTTCAAGATATGTATAATAAATATCCGTTTCAGTTAAGCGGGGGGCAAAAACAGCGCATAGCAATAGCCAGAGCACTTGCGTTTAAACCTGATGCGCTTTTAATGGATGAACCTTTAAGTCATTTGGATGCATTGGAATGTGAACGCATACGGGATGAATTAAAACGGATTCAAGCCGCCACCCGGGTAACGACCTGTTACGTCACCCACGATCATTCAGAGGCATCGGCCCTGGCAGATAGAATTTCCGTTCTGCATAAGGGCCGCATTGAACAGATTGAACGGCCTGAAGAAATTTTTTACCACCCCAAAACTGATTTTGTGGCTAAATTTGTGGGAGCAGATAATATTCTTGAGGCCAGGCTTGTTGAGATAAACGGAAATACAACCATATTTAGTTTAAATTCGCTCGGGTTGACGGATCAGCTTAAAATCAAAGCCCGAACATATCCTGTTTTTGCTCGTAACACCAAACATCGATTATGTCTTCATCCTGAAAAGATTGTTGTTTCCCATACGCCCAAAGGTAAAAACAATTTTTTGGCCCGTATCATTGACATCGTCCCGCAAGGTGCTGTATTCAAAATAATCGGGGAAATAGTCGGCCTATCCGGTCTTAAACTCCGTGCGGTTGTCCCTAAAACAGCATTTAAAATCAATTCCAATACAGAAAAAATCTGGTTTAGCTTTCCCCCGGATGCCCTGCATCCCCTTTGTGGCCGGAGCTGCCGCGCGGCAATTCCTCAAAGGGCGTGCAATAATATAAATTTATTCAAGTAATAAACACCACTCCTCCCCGTTCCTTAGTTTTTCAAAATGGAGATTACAATGTTTACATTAGAACAGTTGGCAGGTCAGCGACTGATGGTCGGTTTTGATGGAAAAGAACTGAATATGGATCTGAAGTTCCTGATTGATACGATGAAAGTAGGCGGTATTATTCTTTTTTCAGGGAATTTATCTGATCCCCAACAGATCAGAAAACTTTGTTTATCTGCACAGGCTTACGCCGAATCGTGCGGGCAGCCGCCATTATTTATTGCAATTGATCAGGAAGGAGGAGAGGTTGCCAGATTAAAGGAGCCATTTACTCAATTTTCCGGGAATCCGTATATAAAATCCGAAAAGGATGCTGAAGAGTTTGCCATTATTGCAGCGGAAGAACTTTCCGGAATTGGGATCAACATGAACATGGCGCCTGTTATGGATGTGGCTTATAAGGGTATTAAAAGTATTATGGCAGGCAGGGCTTTTGGAGATAATCCGGCTTGGGTATCAAAAATGGGGGTTACGGTAATAAAGCATTTGCAGCGTAAAGGCATTATGGCTGTTGCAAAGCATTTTCCGGGAATTGGCCGCACAACACTCGATTCGCATATTGATATGCCTTTTTTAAAAGTCGATTCTGAAGCGCTTTTTGCTTTTGACCTGCCTCCTTTCGAAGCCGCAATCGGAAACGGTGTTGCCGGCATAATGCTCTCCCATATACTTTACAGCGGAATTGACGCAGAATGGCCGGCAAGTCTTTCCCCAGTTATTGCAAAAGATTTGCTGCGGACAAAAATGGGGTTTGACGGTCTGGTTATGACGGATGATCTTGATATGGGTTCAATCGCCGGACGTTATGATATCAAAACAAGTATTAAACAGATTCTTTTGGCAGATATCGACCTGGTTCTTATTTGTCATAAAGGACCGTGGATTGAGAGCGCCTTTGACGAAATTTTACATTCCATGGGGACGTCTCGGTCTGTTGCAGGAGCGGGGATGGAATCTGTTTCAAGAATAATGCGGCAAAAGGAGAGGTTCTTATTTTGATTTACAAATTTATCGATCTTGAATATACGTCCTGATTGATGCCTGAAGTTATCCCTTCTACCAGGTAATGGTAACCTGTGGCGGCAATCATGGCTGCGTTGTCCCCGCAAAGGTCAAGGGGCGGGATATGAACATGGAAACCTTCAGCAGAAGCGTCTTGCATGAGTCTTGCGCGTAACCTGCTGTTTGCCGCAACACCGCCTACCAGGGCTATATGGCGGCATTCTTTTTTTTGGGCGGCGTTTATTATTTTATACGCCAGTACCTCGACTACTGCCTCCTGAAAACTCGCTACAATATCCGGTACTTGTTCTTTATATATATCAACATGAGTCTGAATATACCGGTTGACTGATGTTTTGATGCCGCTGAAGCTAAAATCGAATGCGGATTTATCAAGATATGATCTTGGAAATCGAATGCTTTGACCGTTACCTTGTTTTGCGAGCCGGTCTATTATGACTCCTCCGGGATACCCTAGACCAAGCATTTTGGAGACCTTGTCAAAAGCCTCCCCGGCTGCGTCATCGCGTGTTTGTCCCATAAGCACGGATTCTGTATGGGATTTAACATGATATATGCTTGTATGCCCGCCTGATACCAACAGCGCAACAAAAGGAAATGGTGGGGGATTATCGGTAAGAAATACTGAGTTTATATGGCCTTCAAGATGATCTATTCCTATCCATGGGAGATCAAGGGCATAGGCAAAGCCTTTTGCAAAGCAGAAACCCACCAGAAGAGATCCCACCAGCCCAGGTCCCTGTGTAACAGCCACTGCATCTATCCGGTTCAAGCTGATGCCGGATTGATGGATAGCATCGTTAACAACATAATCGATGGCTTCTATATGTTTGCGCGAGGCGAGTTCCGGAACAACGCCGCCATAGGGATGATGTACTGCGATCTGGGATGAGACTACGGAAGATAAAATTGTCGTTCCTTCCGCAACCAGGGAGGCGGCAGTTTCGTCACATGATGTTTCAATGCCGAGTATTATCACAGATAATTCCGAGCCCTAAACCCATATAATTTTATCGTCTGTCTCTTTTCGCTCTACTATCTCCCCTATCAGAAAGGCCTTTTCATCCATGGCATTTAAACGCTCCAGGAGTTCCTGGGCAGTATCCTCAGGGAGAATGCCTACCAGTCCGATGCCGTTATTAAATGTACGCCGCATCTCTCTGTCTGATATTTTGCCGGCATCTTTAAGGAAATGAAAAATCGGAGGCACATCCCATGAATCCGTTTGTATGACTGCCTGGCAAGTCTCAGGAAGAACACGAACCACATTCTCTGAAATCCCGCCGCCGGTTATGTGGGCAAGTCCATGAATCGGCATATCTTTAATAAAGCTGTGGATAATTTCTGAATATATTTTTGTGGGTATAAGAAGCTCCTCACCTATGGTTTTGCCTATTTCCGGAACATAAGTATCGATTTTCATTTTAAGAATATTAAAACATAGCTTCCGCACCAGGGAATATCCGTTGCTGTGAAGGCCGCTGGATGCAACTCCGATAAGTTTATGACCAACTCCGATCCCTGAACCGTCGACAATTTTGCTGTTATCGACTATGCCTACAGCAAACCCTGCCAGGTCATATTCATTTTTTTTATACATACCCGGCATTTCGGCGGTTTCGCCGCCTATTAAGGCGCAGTTTGCTTCTATGCATCCGTTCGCTATTCCCTTAATTATATCAGTAGCGGTCCTGGTCTTTAATGTTCCCATGGAGAGGTAGTCCAGAAAAAAAAGCGGTTTGGCCCCTTGCACGGCTATATCATTAACGCACATGGCAACAAGATCTATACCAATTGTGTTGTGTATATTCATCATGCCGGCTATTTTCAACTTTGTACCGACTCCATCAGTAGAACTAACAAGAACAGGTCTTTCAAGATGGGTAAGGTTAAGGGAGAACAGGCCTCCGAATCCGCCTATTTCACCCATTACACCTGAACGCGGCGTTGCTTTTGAAATTTTTTTTATGATATTGACGAACCTGTCCGCCTTGTCGATATCAACACCAGCGCCCGCATAAGTTAAAGGTTTGTTCATGTTAATCTCCTGAAATAATACTTTGTAATGTGGATGTTATTTCATCCTCATTCCTTAAGGCTTATGAAATTCAAAAAAATTTAATCTGATTCATGATAAAAGTCAAAACAATTTTTTTGACTTAAAGGCCTTTGTATTATAATTAATAACGCTTAATAGAATTAAAGTTCCTTTTATTGAGAAGTCATGAATCAAATTTTCACGATGAGGTTATCATTATGACACCGTTTGCCAGGCTAGATCGTCTGCCTCCTTATGTATTCGCAACTGTAAACAAGATAAAAATGGATGCCAGGCATGCTGGAGAGGATATTATTGATCTAGGCATGGGAAATCCTGATCAAGGAACTCCGCAACATATTGTAGACAAAATGATTGAGGCTGTTCAAAAATCACATAATCATCGCTATTCGGCTTCCATGGGCATAAAAAAGCTCAGGATGGCAATTTCAAGCTGGTATAAACGAAGATATGATGTGGATATTGATCCCGAAAGCGAGGCTATTGTCACAATCGGTGCAAAAGAGGGGATATCACACCTTATACTAGTTACCATACGCCCGGGAGATATTGTTTTTACACCTAATCCTACTTACCCCATTCATCCTTATTCTGCAATTATTTCAGGAGGTAATGTCAGAGGAATACCGGTTGGACCTGACTCCGATTTTTTTGAAAATCTCGTGGAGGCCACCAAGCAGACATGGCCTAAACCAAAAGTCCTGATAATTAGTTATCCTCATAATCCGACAACAGAAGTGGTTGATCTTGAATTTTTTGAAAAAATCGTGGATTATGCTAAAGAGCACAAAATCATGGTTATCCATGATTTTGCTTATGCAGATCTTGTTTTTGACGGTTATAAAGCGCCGAGTTTTTTGCAGGCCAAAGGAGCCAGGGATGTGGGTGTGGAATTTTTTTCAGTCTCCAAAAGCTACAATATGCCGGGATGGCGTGTGGGATTTTGTGTAGGCAATCCTGAAGTTATAGCTGCACTGAGGCGTATCAAAAGCTATCTTGATTATGGAGTTTTTCAGCCGATTCAGATAGCCGCCATTATAGCATTGAACGGCCCCCAGGATTGTGTGGAAGATATACGCACACTCTACAAGGAACGGCGTGATACTCTGATTTCAGCTCTTAACCGCGCAGGATGGAATGTACCCAGTCCAAAGGGAACCATGTTTGTATGGGCAAAAATACCTGACCAATTTGTTAAGATGGGATCTGTGGAATTTTCCAAATTTCTTATCAAGGAGGCAAAAATTGCTGTTGCTCCTGGTTTGGGGTTTGGTGCATATGGTGATGAATACGTCCGGTTTGCACTCATAGAAAACAGCATGCGTATTAATCAGGGGATCAGAGGAATTAGAAAGGTTATGTAAGTTGTGGGGGTGACCTGCGCTTTAGGAGCGGCCTGCAGACTTTAGAGGCGCTTCGCTTGAGGGATAAACAAGGAGGGATCTGCCTGATGAAAAAAATCAATGTGGGATTGCTCGGATGCGGCACAGTGGGAACCGGTGTGGCAAAAATCCTTATTGAAAATAGAGAACTGCTTACATCCCGGATTGGTGCGGAACTGGTACTGAAGCGGGTTGCGGATATAGATATAAAAAAAGAACGGGGAATAATATTTGGTGACGGCGTTTTTGTTAAAGATGCCCGTCAGGTTGTTTCTGATCCCGGGATTGATATTATAGTAGAAATGATCGGCGGAAAAGGCATCGCAAAAGAACTGATACTGGAAGCAATTGAAAATGGCAAACAGATCGTAACTGCAAATAAGGCTCTGATAGCAGATCAGGGGAATGCTTTAATCAAAACAGCCGAGGCCAAAGGTGTGGATCTTGCTCTTGAGGCCAGTGTGGGGGGCTGCATTCCGATTGTCAAGACCATTCGGGAGTCTTTGGTCGGAGATCGGATAAGATCGATGGTCGGCATTCTGAACGGTACCTGTAATTATATTTTAACGAAAATAGACGATGACGGAAGCACTTTTCAAGAAGCTCTTGGACAGGCTCAGGCCATCGGATTTGCTGAAGCTGATCCGACCCTGGATATTGAAGGATATGATACTGCGCACAAACTCGCAATAATATCATCCCTTGCTTACGGAATGGAAATTAATCTTGAAGATATCTATATAGAAGGTATCTCCAGGATTTCTTCGATAGACATTGAGTGCGCCAAAGAGTTCAGTTTTAAAATAAAATTGCTTGCCATAAGCAAAAACAGAGGTGGCACGGTTGAGGCGAGAGTACATCCTGCCATGATTTCATTTGATAATCTTATAGCGAGTGTCAACGGTTCCATGAATGCCGTTGAAATTACCGGTGATGCGGTGGGCAGCATGGTACTTTGTGGGCATGGAGCAGGCATGATGCCGACTGCCGGCGCAGTTGTTAGTGATATCGTTGATATCGCCCGCAACCTTTTATCCCATGTTACAGGGAGAATCCCGGTTCTCTCCTGCCGGTCCGACAAGATAAGGACTATCCCCGTGCTGCCGATGGATGAGATTCATACTTATTATTATTTCAGGTTTTCCGTATTGGACAGGGCTGGGGTGCTGGCAAAAATCGCAGGAATATTGGGCAATTATTCCATCAGCCTGAAGTATGTTACCCAGAAAGGGTTAAGGTCCAACGGTTCCATAACAATAGTAATGTTTACTCATCTTGCTAAAGAGGCGCATGTAAAAAAAGCTTTGTCGGAAATCAGCACTCTTGATGTTGTAACTGCTACCCCTATTTTAATAAGGATAGAGGATGATCCGGAATAAAAAAAGGAGGAAAAAGCTTATAAAAAATAATTTATTGGAGTGAATCAAGGGAAAGAGTTTTTATGGATGGAATTTCAGGCAATCTGATATCATTGGTAAAAAAATGAGTAGCCCCTGCGTCTAATGCCGCGCTGACCTGGATGGCATCAGGTGTGCTGATATTATGAACGGCCCTTAACTGGGCGGCCTGTTCCGCAATGGCACTTGAAACTTCCAACGTCATCAGTTTTGAATTAAGCAGGATTTCCCGGTATTCCGTCGCCAGTTCTCTGTT
>JAERRQ010000089.1 GCA_016735355.1 Desulfobacterales bacterium
AAAGTCAATCTGGTGGCTGTGGTTAGCCATTAACCTATTGATTTAAAACACCTTTTTTGCCAAAGCCTGGTAAGGGCTCACTCAAAAATAATTTTACATTTTGGCATCTCAGCTTCAGGCTAAATCTGAGCGCTAATTCTGTGAACTTATTTTGAGTGAGCCCAAAGCAATGCAGGTTTGGAAATACCCCTTCCTTTTGCTTTGCAAACACCTAATTTTTCACCATGTGCTTCCAGAAGCTATGATATGTAACTTGTTGAAATTGTTGCCCCACACTGTTTTGTAGGGACTACCGGGAATTCTATCAATTCATCCCTGTTCTCTTCTCACCCCAATGATAACGGCTGTTGCAAAAATAGCCACAACTGGCTATCCGCTTCACTCAAGCTATGAAGGATATCTTCTTGAATATGTTATGCTTTTTCGCTTCTTCACTTTTTGCCCCAAAAAGCTAAAATGCTTTGTTAATTCATGGCGTTAAAGCTGGCCAACTTGAGCCAAGCGGATACCCAGTTAGCCACAATTGCCAGGAGGGTGAAAATGGCGGACATATTCTGCGACACAACCTGTTTTGCCTTCTCCAATTGAAAAATCTCTTTTTCAAGTTTTAGACCCTTGCTTTTCGAATTGTCGGCTCCGCTGTTGACTTGATCGATATTTGCATTATAGGCGCTTGACAGTGCAGGCGACAAAAAAACCACTTATCATATTGCGCAGTTTGGCATTATCGCATACAAAAAACGCTGCATCCTGATTTAAAGTCTTTCACCAGCCCGATGTGGGGCTTAGCCAGGTTTTTTATTATTTTTGATCCGGTTTCCTGGAATGTGAAAATGAGGTCATAAAAATGGGGTTACCCCTTGCGCGTACAGGAAGGCCGCCAGATTGCCGAAGGTTTTGAAATGGTAAATATTTTTCCGCCGCTGCTGTTCGGCGCCATCAGGAGCGGGGAGACAACCGGCGCTCTGGATGATTCCTTTAAACGCCTTGGGGATTATTACGATTGTGAAGTCAAGCGAACCGTTCAGGCCATGATAAACGCAGTTGAAACGGTCACCATAATTTTTCTTGGGGCCGTTTTCGGTATTATTGTTTATCTATTTTGCTGCCACTCCATGATGTAATTGGATCATCCAGAGGAGCTTATTAAACAGGGGCGTTGTTTCAATATCGATCTGAAACAAATCAACATTGTAACAACGTCCCTTCCCTGTAGCAATAGTGGCCGACGTTAAAACCAAGCCCAAAATTTTTTTCAAGCTCAAGGAAGGAAAAAATTTTAACCGCAGAAATACATTAAGTATTTTCTTGAGTTTTCGAAAAATAGCTTGCGTAAATATTGATCAATTGGCACATAAGTTGCTTGTAATCGTATAGTTACTTAGTTATTTCAGATAGTTAACCCTTGTGAGGTGTTTTTGTTTTAAGATACATAGCGTATAGGATCGACTTTTTCTTGTTTCCGAAAACGACAAGCAATAGATTGAAAGCTACAGGAAGAATTTAAACTATCAATTCAAAAGATACAATCTATTGATTTATTAGTATAAAAATAATTTAAAGCATATTTCATGCCAATATTGCTGATTTAGGAAGAACTATTTTTCGAAAACTCAAGTATTTTGAGGATTAATTTTTTTTCCTGACGCAGAAATTGGGAAGATTAGCAGTTTTCGTTCAGTCATCTCATTAACACCCAGTCATCTTGTCCAGCATATCCAAAGGACTGATAGCAGGATTTCTCATATTCTTTACCACATGGGTATAGATCATCGTCGTTTCAACACTTTTGTGGCCGAGGTAATCCTGTATCTGCCTAAGATCCACGCCGTTGAGCAAAAGATGGGTAGCAAAACTGTGGCGCAGGGTATGAACAGATGCCGGTTTCACCAGTTTCGATGCCCGCACAGCCTTTTTCATTGCATTTTGAATGGTGCCGTCACTGACATGATGCCGCCTGGTTTTCTGACTCCGGGGATCAACAGAGAGTTTCGCACTGGGAAAAACATACTGCCAGCCCCATTCCCTGGGTGCAGCAGGATATTTCCGATTCAGAGCTCCGGGAAGATACACCTCGCCGAATCCGTCTGCCAGATCTTGCTCGTGCAGCTCTTTCACACGTTTGAGATGTGCTTGCAGTTGTGGTTGAATCTGCTTTGCCAGGATTGTAGCCCGGTCTTTATCCCCTTTCCCGGCTCGAACAAAAATAATATCCTGTTCAAAATCCAAATCCTTTATTCGTAATCTAGAACATTCACTGAGCCTGAGGCCCGCACTGTAGATAAGGCGAAGCATCAGGCCGTTTGTCCCGGAGACCCGTGCAAGCAGATTTTTGATCTCAATGGGAGTTAGCACTACCGGCAGTTTTTTACCCGCTTTTGCACGCAGATTGGCCTCCATATCGCCCAGTTCAATATACAGAACATTGCGGCAGAGAAACAAAAGTGCGCTGAAAGCCTGATTCTGGGTTGATTTTGCAACATTGGCACTGCTTGCGAGCTGTGCCAGGAAGTCTTTGATAAGCTGTGGTGTAACCAGAACATTGCCTGCCTGATCAACTCCTTTGCACTGTTCAGAATAGTCAAAAAATCGTTTGCACCAGCCAAGGTAAGTTTGTTCTGTTCTATAGGCGTAATGTTTTATCCGCATCCATTCCCTAGCATCCTCCATTGCCTGATTACGGTTGTATCTTTCTGCATCTTCTTGTCCCGCATAGGCTTGATGAGCAGCAGTTTGTTTTGGGGGGAATTTTTTTTCAGCATAATAATTCTGAAAATAGAGCCTTATAGCCTGCTCGGCCTGATCCACTTGCCAGGAATTGATATTTGCTTCTCCTGCAAGCCTGTCAAGGTACTGGGGGAGCTTCTCCTCCCAGGTTTGTCCTTTAAAGGAACGTTCACTGTTTAAATATCGTCGAACCCAACTGACGAAATATTTTCCTTTGCCGGGTTGTACCATTGAGCGTTTTAGTAAAAAATTTCCGTAGGATGTTAATCTCTGTTCGATTGTATTTTTATACATGAGTTTTAATAAGTTACGTTGGTGGGTGATAGGACGCGTGGAGAGCTTATGGAAAACGTCCTATTAAAATTATTATATTATGTACACGGAGTATAATGTAGCTATTTATATTATCTTATTATACACACTACGTAGAATAAGCAAACTTAAATATACGATCTGAGTGTGAAAGGAATTTTTTGATCATTTTTTTCTCTTAGGTGGTTGAGGTGGTTGAAAAATGTTGCAAAATTTAATGTAACAGATAATAAGATTCTTATTCATTGTTTGTTTTTTAATTTTTGTTCATTGGCGTTTCAAAATGTCAAAAACTGCAATGAAATGTTTGCTCTGATAATTGTTTGATAATTGTGCAGAGTGGAGATAAACAAGTTCGGGCGTGCTGCGCACGCCCGAACGCGGAGCTGAGCTACGCTCCCTACCGCGGATTTGTTCGGATGTGCGCTGATTCGCACACCCGAACAAATCCGCTGGAGCGAAGTCTCAACGGACTACAAGTCTGCATTACAGCCTGCAGCTTGAGCCCGTTGAGACTT
>JAERRQ010000378.1 GCA_016735355.1 Desulfobacterales bacterium
GCTTAATCTTTCCTCCGGATTATTTAAAGCAGGAGTTAAAATTCTTGGAACACAACCTGATAGTATAGACAAGGCGGAAGACAGGGAGCTGTTTCAGGCTATGTTAAACAAATTAGGTCTTGTTCAGCCTTACAATGGCACGGCTATGAGCGTTGCCGGTGCTGAGAAAGCAGCAGAAAAAATAGGCTTTCCTGTTATTGTCAGACCTTCCTATGTGCTTGGCGGAAGAGCCATGAAAATAGTATATGACAGCGCTGAACTGAAAAATTTTACACTGCTCGCTCTTGACGTTTCTCCTGAGCACCCGGTTCTGATTGACAAGTTTCTGGAGGATGCTGTAGAAATTGATGTTGATGCCATTTCAGACGGAAAAAGTACAATTATCGCAGGCATCATGGAACATATTGAAGAGGCAGGTGTGCATTCAGGCGATTCGGCATGCGTCCTGCCACCTTACAGTATTAAAAAAAGCATGCTTGGAGAAATATCAAGAGCTACCAAAGCAATGGCTCAAGAATTGAATGTGATCGGTCTCATGAATGTACAGTATGCTATAAAAGATGACAAACTGTTCGTTATCGAGGTTAACCCAAGGGCATCCAGAACCATACCATTCGTAAGCAAGGCTACAGGCCTTCCATTTGCCAAGCTGGCTGTTAAAATCATGCTGGGCCGCACACTTAAAGAATTAGGATTAACCAAAGAGGTAGTTCCGGAACATGTTTCCGTCAAAGAGGCCGTACTGCCGTTTGACAGGTTTCCCAACGTGGATACCCTGCTTGGTCCGGAAATGAAATCAACCGGTGAAGTTATGGGGATTGATTACGAATTTGGAGCTGCATATGCAAAAGCCCAGGAAGGGGCAGGTACTCATCTGCCTGTAGTTGGAACTGTATTTATAAGTGTTCAAAAACGTGATAAAAAAGCTGTGCTTTCTGCTGCGCATAATTTTGTAAAGCTTGGATTCAAAATTGTGGCAACAAGAGGGACATGGGCTTTTTTCAAAGATAACGGCATAGAAAGTAAAGCGATCAATAAAGTTTCGCTTGGGAGACCACATGTTGTTGATGCCGTCAAAAACGGAGATATTCAGCTTATAATCAACACCGGATCAGGAGGCGCCAAAAAGCGTGATGGGTTTGATATAAGGCAGGCTGCAATAAAATATAAAATACCCTATGCAACTACTATTGCAGGAGGTATAGCCATGTGTAAAGGTATTGCTGCCCTGAAAAATAAAAAGCTTACAGTAAAAACAATTCAGGAGTATAATAAATAAGGTATGAATTTTTCAGAAAAGCCGCGAGAGGCTTGCGGCCTCTTCGGAATCCATGGGCACCCGGACGCGGCAAAATTAACTTATTTCGGTTTATACGCTTTACAACACAGGGGTCAGGAAAGCGCGGGTATTTCAGTAGCACAAAATGATAATATCATCACCCACAAGGGTATGGGGCTCGTGCCTGATATTTTTCAAACGGAATATCTGGAGAAACTTACAGGCAACAGCGCCATCGGGCATGTTCGATATTCAACCACAGGAGATTCGGTAATTTCAAATGCACAACCTTTTTTCATACGTTACAGAAAAAGATCGTATGCAATAGCTCATAACGGTAATTTAGTTAATGCTCATATATTAAAAAATGAGCTTGAGGAAGCAGGTTCCATTTTTCAAACCACAATGGACAGTGAAGTTCTTTTGCACCTTTTTGTTAAAAATTTGGGACATGGATTTGAAAAAGCGCTGATTAAAACAATTTCCAGACTAAAAGGAGCATTCTCTTTTGTATGGCTTACAAGCCGTGGAGAACTGATAGGAATAAAAGGCCCAAATGGATTCAGGCCTTTATGCCTTGGCAAACTAAATGGCCATTATATCCTGGCCTCGGAAACATGCGCCCTTGATCTGGTCCAGGCCGACTTTATAAGGGAGCTAGACCCTGGAGAAATAGTAATCATTGGCCGGGACGGGATAAAATCAATAAAACCTTTTAACAGCGAAAGATGTTCATTCTGTATATTCGAGCTTATTTATTTTGCAAGGCCGGATAGTATAATGTTCGGAAAGAGTCTTTATCAAATCAGAAAGGCGCACGGAAAGCGCCTGGCCCAGGAATCCCATGTGGATGCGGATCTTGTGATGCCGTTTCCTGACTCCGGAACCTATGCGGCTTTAGGATATGCCGAAGAGACTGGCATACCATTTGAAATGGCAATGATACGCAACCATTATGTAGGCAGAACATTCATACAGCCGACACAGAGCATGCGTGATTTTGGAGTAAGGGTAAAGTTGAATCCCGTAAAAGATCTTTTAAAAGGAAAAGATATTATTATAATTGAAGATTCAATTATAAGAGGGACAACCGTTCGAACCAGGGTCAAGGCTCTTCGGGAACTTGGAGTAAAAAAAATACATCTCAGAGTTAGCGGACCGCCGCACAGGTTCCCGTGCCATTATGGAATTGATTTTTCCACAAGGGGAGAATTGATTGCTGCAAGCAAGTCAGAGAAAGAGCTGCAAGATTTCCTTCAGCTAGATTCATTGCATTATCTCAGCATTGAAGGTCTGCTTGAATCAACCGGAGTCGATCATCCGGAAGATAATTTCTGTAAAGCCTGCTTTGACGGCTGTTATCCGGTAGATTTTGATAATAAGCTGTCCAAAAATTGTCTTGGGGATTATCTTGAAAAAAATTAGGTTATTTCGTCCCCGTTCCTAACCAAAGGAGACAACATATGCTTGAATCCAAATACCTTAAAGATAATATTCAGAATATTCAAAAACTTTTGACAATTCCGGCTTTAAGACATTTTGAAACTTCCAATCTTGGCAAACTCCTCAGACTCAGCAAAATCAGGGAATATAAGGACAGTGAGCTTATTATCGAAGAGGGTGATTTGGACCCGTGGCTCTATTTTCTCCTTTCCGGCAAAATAAGGATAGTTAAAGAAGGCAAAAGCATTGCCACAATATCCCAAAAAGGAGAAATCTTCGGAGAAATGAGAATCGTTGACAGTTTAAGCAGGTCAGCGTCAGTTTATGCGGCCGGCAAGACTATTTGCCTGGCTGTGGATACCTCCGTCCAAAAAAGACTCTCCACTGAAGGAACGCGGGACGAAAAACTGGATTTTCTGCTGCTTTTATATAGAATTTTTGCTGAATATATGTCGATACGTTTACGTTTAACAAATGAAGAGCTTGTTGGCGCCATGAAAGTAATAGAGAAAAATAAACAAAAAAAGTCATGAAAAGGACTGTTTCGTTTTCTAAAGAATCTTCCAATATTTTTTTCCACATACTGACAGATTGCAATCTCAGGTGTATTCACTGCTATATAAACAAGGAGCAGCACGGATCAAAAAGCCTTTCCTTACCTGAAATAGAAGCATGGCTTGACCTGTTTGCCGAAAAAGACAAAAAAACAAATCTGATTTTTTTAGGCGGCGAACCGACTCTTCACCCCGATCTTCCTTTGGCAATCAAAAAAGCACATGCGCTGGGCTACAGCTCTATAACCGTTGATACAAACGGATACCTGTTTAATAATATCCTAACTAAAATCGGGCCTGATGAAGTAGATTTTTTTAGTTTCAGTATTGATGGCGCAACAAGAACAACAAATGACATGATCAGGGGAAAGGGCTCTTATGACAAATGCATTGCCGGCATCCGGGATGCTGTACAAAAAGGCTTTAAGACCAGCGTTATCTATACAGTAAGCAGTCTCAATATTGATGAACTCACAATGATGCCGCCGCTTTTGGAAAAACTCGGTATTGATAGATTTTTTATTCAGGTTATCGGTGTAAGAGGAAATCCGGTTAAAAAGGATTTCCCGGAAACAGGCCGGCTCAAAATTAATCAGACCGGGATTCAGGTCCCCCGCGCGTTATGGACTGAAATTATACCTGAAGCAGCCGAAAGAACAGCAGAACTCGGAATAATCGTAACCTACCCAAAAGTTTTTTTAAGTCCGGAAGATACTTTTGAATGCGCAGGCCTGGTTGCGGATAATTAT
>JAERRQ010000411.1 GCA_016735355.1 Desulfobacterales bacterium
CTTACTTTAACAGTTCCAATATTACTTGAATACTTTATTATATGCTGTAAAGAGAGCCACCCGTGAGGGTGGGTATCGTGTATAATGTTTTTACCTATTTTATATTTTCCATTTTCACAGAAAAAGATTGAACGTGGCGCACATTTGCCTGATTCTATTGCTGCCGCAGCACTGAAAATCTTCATTGTGGAACCGGGTTCGAACGGGTCCGTGATGGCCCTGTTTCTCCATTTTTCCCTGTCGAATTTATTAAATGCATTCGGGTTAAAAAAAGGGAAATGTGCCAGGGACAGGATTGCCCCTGTTTTTGGAACCATTACTATGGCAATACCGGATCCTGCCTGAAATTCATTAACAGCCTCTTCAAGCGCTCTTTCCGTTATATACTGTATTGTACTGTCGATTGTCAGAATCAGATTCTTACCGTTATAATCATCGGTAACCTTCTCCCCGGCAAAAGCATATCCTAAAGCATCCCTGAAAATGGTAAACCGGTCGTCATTACCTTTAAGGTATTTATCATAATAAAACTCGATCCCTTCCAGTCCGTGACCATCTATGCCTGAAAAACCAAGCAACTGTGCTGCAAGGGTTTTACTGGGATAAAATCTGTTCTGCTCAGGGATAAAATCGATCCCCTTAAGTTTAAGCTCTTTTACCTTCTGTTCTTCCCCTGGTGTTACCTGACGTTTGATCCATACAAATTTTCTTTTTGAGGAAAGTTTTTTCCTTAAATTTGTTTTACCGATCCTTAATATCTTGGCAAGCTTTACCGCAGCCGTATCAAGGTTATCAATCTGACCGGGATATGCAGCTATCGAAGTGACAGAGATGCTTACAGCCATTTCCTTATGATTTGCATCGTAAATAGTACCCCTGTTTCCGAATGATCTAAAAGGCCTCTCATATTGATCTGCAGCCTTTTGGGAAAGCCAGGAATCGCAGAAAACCTGCAGGTATACGGCCCGACCTCCGATGGCAACAAAACAGAGACTAAGGATAAATCCTACCAGGCCTGTACGTAATCTAATATGTTTTCTATACTCTGTTTTCATGACCCTGTTTTCATGGAATAATGATTGTTTGTCCAGTTTTGGGCGCTACAAGACCCAACCGGCTCCTTGCAATTTTCGATAATCGTTCAGGAGATTTAAGTCTCGCAAGTTCAATCTTGAAATTACGCTGCAATGATAAAAGTTTTTGATACTTTGCGGTCTCTTCGGAAATATCGTATCCTGTTTCGACATACTGAACACGGCACCATGCAAAGAAAAAAAATTCCAGTATAAAAACACCCAGCAATATTAAATATATCCCGTATCTCCCCTCTTTAGCAGCATCCTTGTTCTTTTTTTGCTTCATTAAAAATTAATCTTTTTATATAGATTTTCGGCATTCTTCGTTTTGTAGAGGTTGCGATTGTAGGGGTTCAAAATCTTGAACCCCTACTCCGACGGCCGATACGCACCCAAAATCCTTATATTTTTTCTGCGGCCCTGAGTTTGGCGCTGCTTGCCATGGAATTCTCAGTAACCTCACTTTCAGACGGCCGCACAATTCTTTTTGTCAGGGTTCGCATTAACTTTTCCCGATTACAAACACATTGAGGGAAATCAGGCGGACAAATACATCCTTTCCCCATAGCCTTAAAACTCTTTTTAACAATCCGGTCTTCATGAGAATGAAAGGATAAAACACAAATCCTGCCTTTAGGATTTAATATCTCAGGAACATTAGTCATAAACAATTCAAGCCGTTCAAGTTCACGATTAACAGCAATCCTCAAAGCCATAAATACACGGGTGGCAGGATGGATCTTATATTTAAATAAATTCTTTTTAGGAATCGCACTTTTCACGATATCGGCTAATCGTTTGCTTGTTCTAATAGCTCCCTGCTTTCTCTCCTTTACTATTCTTCTTGCTATATAATGAGACCAACGCTCATCGCCATATTCTCGAAAAATCCTGGCAAGCTGCTTTTCTCCACATCCATTAACCAATTCTTCAGCCGTGGTATTCGACCTGATATCCATTCGCATATCAAGGGGTTCATCTTTGTTAAAACT
>JAERRQ010000076.1 GCA_016735355.1 Desulfobacterales bacterium
GCCAAAACACCCAGCAAAAAAAGGGGAGCGTCGCCGGCAAATGTTTTGCCGATATCCTTGGTTGGCAGCAAATGGAAAAAATATGCGATAACAGGCATTAAAATACCAACCAGGCCAATGGGCATGGCTTCAGTTGCAAAATAAATTATTGCCATGGGAATCATGGCGAGTACAAGTTTGGTCTTCCATGCTGCATGCCACATATCATCTGCTATGCCCAAGTCGATCATTTTTTGGCCAAAGCCCTCTTCCTTCATAAGCTTTAATATACTTTCCGGAACAGGAATAATAAAACCTACAATAATGAAAAGTGCCGCTCCTATGGCGATCCAAAGGAGTTTGTTTGCTAAAATCCCGCTTTTTTCTAGGTCATGACCTGAATCATGGCTCATAAAAAATCCTCCTGTTTGTGATAGATTTCCAAGTAAATAATTTCACTGCGTTATCGGTGGTCGAACTAGTATAGTTCAATACGTCTGCCTGCCTCTGACATTGTGCCAAATTTTAAAATCGGATAATTACCTGAAAATCATAGATAAAATAATTTTACTGAAAAGATATTATTAAACTAATGATTATCTCAAAAAGCAGCTTACATGTCAATTGCTTAAATAGGGCAATTGCATCAAAAAGTATCAGAGATTGGAAAGTTATTCAAAATAACATATAAGCAAAAAAAGGGGGGAGAGGGGGAAGGGGGGGGGTAAAACAATTACGCAAAACCTGGTGAAATAAAGCAATCATCAGGCTTTTCATAGCGTAATTTTAGTCCGCTACATATTTAAATGAAAGGCTGACTTTGGCCCGGTAGGCCGTAACCTTTCCATTTTCAATCTTCATATCCAGTTCTGTAACTTCGGCAACTCTCAAATCCTTAAGTGATTTAGCTGCTGTTTCCACTGCTGCCTTTGCGGCATCTCCAAAGGAAACATCGCTGGTTCCCACAACCTCAATTATTTTATAAACGCTGTTACTCATAATCGACCTCCTTTTTTTATTAATTATTTCAATTGATATAATTAATTATTTCCAGCAGGTTTGCTCCCCCCCCCCAGAATATTAAAAATCGCAAACCTTCAACAAATAAGCCCGAATATTTTAATAACAAATAGCATTATGTAACAAATGAGTATAATAGAATTAAAAAGCTTAGGATTAAAAAGTTATAAATTATATTTATATAATTGAAATGTATTGTCAATAGAGAAAAAAATTCATTTTTATGGGTTATTTCGCCCATGGTACGGGTATACATCTCGAACCGGCCCAAAGGGCTGCATCTATTTCCTGCATCTTACGATTTTTTTGATAAAATTTTATTGTATGCTTTCCAATTTTATTATAACCTCTTCATATCAAAAGGTATGCTCCTGGGAATAAGGGCTTCTTACAAATTTTTAAATCTTGAGAGGAGGTTATTATGAAAAATATTACCGTAAAGGATCTTATGGTGCCGCTTACCGGATTTGTCAGCGTTTCAGAGGATGATTCTTTGTTTGATGCTGTTCAAGCTTTGGAGGAGGCGTTTGACACTCATGACGGAATAAAAACTCATCGCAGGGCTGTTCTTGTTTCCGGTAAAGATGGACAAGTAGTAGGCAAGGTCAGTCAGTTGGACATCATCAGAGCATTGGAACCTAAATATGATCAGATGGATGATTCTCGCGCAATGGCCCGTTTCGGCTTTAACCCAAAATTTATAAGTAACATGTTAAAAGAGTTTAATCTCTGGAACAAACCTTTGAATGAGATCTGCCAAAAAGCGACCCATATTAAAGTTAAACAGTTTATGTATACGCTTACCGAGGGAGAATATGTTGATCAGGACGCCCCTATAGATAAAGCCATCCACCAGTTGATTATAGGCTCGCGTCAGTCTCTCCTTGTTACAAAAGAGAAAGCGATTATAGGTATTCTTCGATCGACAGATGTCTTTAAAGAAGTTTGCAACAGAATCAAGGAATGTCAAATATAGATTGCCACATAAATAATTTCACTGCTTTATCGGTCAAAACCTCAGGTCGACGTACTGCCAGTACGCCTCCCTCAGGTTTTTGCCTCTATCCTTGTGCCCAATTTTAAAATCGGGTAATTGCCTGAAAATCTATATAAATGCCGTACATTAAAAACAGGACTTGCTATAGATGCTTTATTCTGTGGTATTGATCAGGGTTGTACCTGCGTGACAGGGCATTATCGACAGAAGGGTTATAGGACGGATCAGGAACATTTAAAATTCCGAAAGCACATCCTGCCTTAAACTTGTTGGATAGCTCTTGCCTGACATGCTATGCCACAAAAGAGCGCTCTCCGTTCACAAGTTCTCTAAAAAAGGCAGGACTAACTATATTAACAAAGTGGTTGGCCGTATTAACAAAGTGGTTGGATTCGCATATTTATCCCAGTTGTTGAAATCTCCCACCAGATTAATTGATTTAGCTGAATTTACCTCCCTGGGAACATTGATTTTTTAAAACTTTTTCTATATCCACAAGGCCTATCCAGGCAGCGTATCTCAATAACCCGGCATTAGTTCCTATATTAAGTTTTTTCATGATATTCATTCTGTGATTTTCGACCGTCTCGGGATTTGCAGCATGTTTTACCGCGATTTCTTTAATGGATTTTTTTTCTGCCAGATGACGCAGAATATGTTGTTCAATTCGAGAAAGCTTGTCGTAGTTTCTCCCTTCCAATCCGTAATTCTCTTGATCTGATATCAAGATACTTTTTACCAGTTGATGAGAAAGAGATTCGTCAAGAAAATACTCCCCCATTGAAACAGCTTTTAAGCATTTAGCAAGTTGGTCAGAAAGTGAGTCTTTTAGCAGATATCCTGTTGCTCCAGCTTTAAATGCTGTGGTTATATAATTATACCTGCTGTAATTACACAGCATTACACTACGAATACCCTTGAAGTCGGTATATAGTTGCTCGATAAGGTATATGCCGCTCTGATCAGGCAAATCCCAGTCCGTGAGCACCATGTCAGGGCGTAGCTCTTCCGCTTTCATGTTTCCTTCAAAGATGTTTGTCGCCTCTCCAACCAGATCAAATTCCGGGTTACCCGACAAAAACAATTTTAAATCATTTCTAAAGGCAGACTGATTATCAATAATAAGAACTGTTTTTCTTGCATTCATTACTCACCCCTTCCAGGTTGACCAGAAGGAAAAATAATTTTATGAAATTTCAAGAAATTATTGAGGTTTCTCACGAGATAAATTCGGCAAAAAATATTTATGCCCAGAGCCTGATTCCAAAGATGCTTTGATTAATTGAAGTGTACAATAATCGAGTTCAAATTCATTCCACCCCAGCAAATTGAGCCGCATATTTAATGTTTTAAGATTGATATAGGGATCTTCTCTAATGGCAGTTTCCAGATTCCTGATATACGTCGGAATGGCTTTGAATTTCAGCCCTTTTTTTGCCAATTTCTCTACCATGATTGCTTCAGGCTCTTCCATAATTTATTCCTTAAGATCTGCAATAAAATAAGTGTTGCCTTAATTTTATTGCAGATCTTCCCCCCCTTTATGCAAGTCGGGATGATTTTGAGCTTAATTTATTACAATTAACAAGACCAAAATTAGCAAGACAAGGCTTGAATATGTTTGTTGTTTCTCGGTACCAGTCCTGAAGCTTCATCCCCGGTAAGCAAAAGCAAAGGAGAATCCCCTCTAAAGAAGTCAAGATTGCTAAGGAATACATCCCGGCCGAATGGAAGTATCCGCTTCAGGCAGCTTGTGTGCACAAAAATTTTTGATACAGCATCGGTACTTTCCTTTAAAAAATTTATAAGTTCAAATGCAGATGTGCCGTCAAAATCACCAAAAAGTTTTATATGAATATTTTCACTATTTCTGTAAATGGAAAATTTAAAATTTGATGCCATTTTGTATTCCCCTCCTATTATTTTGATGATCCATTTAACTCAATATTGACCCAAATCTTCAGGCAATTCTAATTACCCGCAAATTTACTTCAAAATTACTTTCTCTTATTTTGCAAGGAGTGTAAATAGATATGATGGTTCATTTTAGTAGGGGAATCTCCCTATAAGCGGGAGGGTGTCATTGGGAAACTTACAAAATAATCCACGAATCACAGCTTTAGGGGGGGGTTGAATGTATTTTATCCTTTCCAGATTTCCACATCAATCAGCCCCAGCCTTGCCGCATAACGTACAAGTTCCAGAGTACTGTGGATATCCAGTTTATTCATAATATTGGTTCTGTGATTTTCTACTGTTTTAGGACTTATGAAAAGTTTTTCGGCAATTACCTTACTCGAAAGCCCTTCTGCCACAAACCGCATTACCTCCTGTTCACGAGGCGTAAGGCTGCCATAGCTGGCATCTGTAATTTTAGCTTCTTTATCTTCTGATTTAATAAGGTTTCTGATCACCTGGGGAGAAAGCGAGGTATCCAGAAAATACTCATTCCTTGAAATGGCATCAAGGCCTTCAACCAGTTTTTCTGCAGCCGACTCTTTTACAAGATATCCTTTTGCGCCGGCCTTGAATGCTTCTGTGATATAATCGATTTTGGAATGCATGCTGAGTATCATTATGCATGTTCCGGGAAATTTTGCCATTATTTCACGGGTAATTTCAATCCCGGATTTATCCGGAAGGGAGAGATCCATAATAACAAGTTCGGGATTCATTTTTTCAGCATACCTTATTCCTTCGAAACCATTTTTAGCCTCAGCTATAATTTCAAATTTGGAATGCCGTGATAAAATTGATTTAAGACCTTCTATAAAGAGGGGATGATCATCTACAATCATGACGGTTTTTTTTTCAGCCATTTCCATGCTCCTCTAAAGGAATTTCTATAACGATTTGCGTCCCTTGACAAGGTTTGGACTCTACATCCATCCTGCCATTAAGAAAACCAACACGCTCCTCCATACTCCAGATGCCTATCCTTTTTTCATTTCTGGCTTCAACCAGCCTTTCCCGCACATTAAAACCCTTTCCATTGTCTTTGATACGGAGAATTATATTTGGATACGAAGCAACCAGACGAACTTTAACATGATTGGCGTCGGCATGTTTTTTTATATTATTTAAAACTTCTTTTGCAAAACGATAAAGTGAAATCTTAATGCCTAAATCAATATCCAAGCCTTCCATGCCGGCGGAAAAAAAATCGACCTTGATCCTGTTTTTTTTACAAAATTCGTCGCAGTATTGACGAATCGTCTGTGCCAGCCCCAACTGATCAAGGCCGGGCGGTCGCAGTCCATAAGCTATCTCCCTGATCTGTGTTATGGCTTTATTAACCATGCCTGATAAATCCGACGCCTTTTGCAGCAGAATATCAGGCGCATCAGGCCAGTCATAAAAAAGCGTTTCAAGACCGATCTTCAATGTTAACAAGTCCTGGGCTAGATTGTCATGGAGATCACTGGAAATACGCTGTCGCTCCTCTTCCTGGGCGCTGATCAGCTTCTGGGAAAGTTTACGCATAGATGCCTCGGCACACTTACGTTTTGTAATATCCTGAATTTGTACCATATATCCTTTAAATGAATATTCTCCTTTATCTCCCAACAGAGTAAGAAGAGTGTCAACATAGATATGCCCTGATTTTTTTCTTTTAAAATGTTTGCCCTTTCTTAATTGCTTAAAGTCGTAGAGTATTTCACGCCTTAATACCCCGTTTTTATGTAGCTCAGCCATGGCTTCATCAGAAAAATTCGGGCTGTCAAACAGGTTCATATCTTTTATCATAGAAAGATCAGAAATACCGAATATATCTAAATATGAATGGTTTGCACCGACCAGCCTGCCTTGGGCGTCAAAAAGCATAATGCCTATGGGTGATTCCTCAAAAATTGTTTTGAATTTTTCTTCACTTTCCTGCAAAGCCATTTCTGCAAACTTGCGCGCACTGATATCATGATTTACACCGCGATAACCAAGCCACCTGCCGGCATCGTCAAAAAAAGGGATACCGCGTATATCAACAACGACTTCATGCCCGTCCTTGTGAATGAAATGACTTTCAAGATCCGAAATTATCGTTTTTTCAGCCATCATTTTAAAGCTTGCCTCTTTTAAGGTTTCCCGCTCATTATCAGGAAAAAAATCGTAAAAATTCCTTCCGACCACCTCATTTATGCGATATCCTATAATTTTTTCAACCCCCTGGCTTGAATATATGTATCTGCCCAGCTTATCCAATTCCCATATCCAGCCGGATGTGCTGGCAGCCAGATCAATGAATCGTTTTTCGGATTTCTGCAGCTTTTTTGTAAAATTCTGTTCTATGGCAGCCTTTTCAACTATACTGGGAAGAAGGTTAAAAAAATTGTCGGATTTGACAAGATAATCTTTTACACCCAGTTTCATTGCCCGTACCGCAACGGTTTCATCCCCTTGCCCGGTCATCATGATTACCGGGATATCACTCCCATCATTATTTAGAATCTCGAGTAATTCAATCCCATCCATATCGGGCATTATGAAATCGGTTATTATGATATCCGGTTTTATTTCATCGAAACTTTCAAGAAATGCGCCGGCCTCTTCAAAATGATACACGGAGATATCTTGAAAATAAGTCCTCAGGGTGCGTTTCATGAGGTCAAAATGAGACCTTTCGTCTTCAATTATTACGATATTCAAGCCTTTCATAATATTCCCCTTGGGGGCTCCTATTTTCTAACGCAGCGAAATTTTTTACGTGGAAATCTATAATGTGAAAAAAAATGTTGTTCCTTTACCTGTTTCTGATGATACCCATATTCGACCACCGTGAAGTTCGACTATCCGTTTTACAATAGCCAGGCCGATACCCGAACCTCCTGCAAGTTTTTTCGTAGAAGGAAGACGTTTGAAGACCTGAAAAATTATTGCAAAAAATTCTTTTTTTATTCCAACACCATTATCCTTTACAAAAAAAACATTCTCCCCGCTTTGCTGTTCCGCCCCTATTTCGATGCATGGCGCCGGGTTTTCTTTTCCTATATACTTAATTGCATTGCCTAACAGATTCTCCAGCATCTGGATCAGCCTCTTTTTGTCACCAAAAACATCAGGCAGATTCTCCTGTATCTTTATTTCTATATCTCTACCCTCCATCCTATGAATAATCTCCTGTAATGCTTCATTTACAACCGATTCAAAATTAAATTTTTTCTTTCGCCCGGTCAGTCGCCCGACGCGCGAAAGTTCTAAGAGATCATTAATCAATAGAGTCATTTTTTCAGCGGCATTATCAATGTATCCAATATATTGCCTGCTTTTTTCAGAAAGCAGATCGCCGAAATCTTCCCTAAGCGCATCTGCAAAACCTGTTATTGTGAAAATCGAATTTTTCAGGTCATGGGAGACCATAAAGGCAAAAGCTTCAAGTTCTTTGTTTTTACCCTCAAGTTGATCAACTAAAGATTCCAGTTTTTCTTCATTTAATTTCAGAGTTTCTTCAATTTTTTTTCTTTTACCGGCTTCTTGAATGAGATTATTAGTTGCCGCTTGATACATTTCGATGCGCTGCAGCAATAAATACAACATAAATGATATTGCTGCAGATGCAGTCAAAGCAAGGATTAAAAACAGAAAATTTGTTGGAACAGGTGTTGAACAAACATATCTTTTTGGCTCAACAAGCAATTGCCATGTTTTACCTGAAAAATTAACATCTCGAATAAAATGGATACCATTTTCATGATGATCCGCACCACCTTTTTGCATGTTTGTGTAAACAAGCTGTTTCCCCTCATAAAGACCGATATAAAAATCATTAAAAAGATCATCAAATTTACAATTCTCCATTATACGGGAAACCTCAAATACAAAATTAAGATATCCTATTATTTCTCCATTATGGATCAAGGGCCGGGAAGCCTCGAAAGCAAATTTCTCTTTGTCAAATGCTTTGCAGGAAGCAACCAGTAATTCCGGATTTTTACCCATCTTGTCAAAAAAATTTTGTTCATAATCTTGAAACAGTAATATCAGTTGATTGTCGGAGTTGCCTGAAATATCATTTTCCGGATAAATCCACTTAATAACACCCTTACGATCAAGCATGCTGATTATGGAAAAGCCTGAAAAATGCTTATAAGACGCTCCGGCAAGTTGCATGAAAAGATCCCGGCTGAAATAGGCAGAACTCTTTTCTATCAACCTGTTCGCGAAAATTGCCATTACTGCCATATTTGTTTTCATTAGATCTTCAATACATATACGGATCTGTTCCGCGGAAGATTTCATGTATCCCAGGATCAGTTCATGTTTGTGATTATTCTGAATATTCCAGCAAATATACGATCCGGATACAAATAAACAAAATAAAATTACAGGGAGTATTTTTTTTAAACCACTGATTGATATCTTACGCATAGTAAAAATGCCCTCAATTGGTGCCCCCCCTTTTTTTTGCTAACAGCTTGAAAGAAAAATCGAATTATTATAATAGGGGTATCATATTTTATGGAATTGTCAACAATAGGCGGGCAATCGTCAGGGCAACCGCATTTGGCAAACCGTAACAAAGCGGAATGGATGAAATTATTTTGGAACGTGTGCTGTTTGAGTATATTAGAGCTTGTTAAGAAAAAACAGGTTTATTACCAGCATTTTTTAATTTTACATATAT
>JAERRQ010000103.1 GCA_016735355.1 Desulfobacterales bacterium
ATCTGATTCAAAATCTTTCAAAACTTTAGCAACATCCTTTGTAGTGTTATTCTGAAAATTGGTAATCCTTATATATCCGTATCCGGGTTTTAAAACAATCGATTTAACACTCTCAACAGGTATGATATCACGTACAAGATTAAACTCTATCGGTGCAGGAGTTCCTCTGCGAAAAACGGTTATAACAACCTTTTCGCCCTTGGGACCCCGCATTCTTTTAACGGATTCCCAAAGCATCATATCCTTGGTCGATTCGCCGTCTATCTTTATAATTACATCTCCGGTTTTAATCCCGGCCTTATGTGCCGGTGTATTCTCTATAGGTGAGATCACCGTAAGAATACCTTTCGGCATGCTGATCACAATACCGATTCCTCCAAATTTGCCTTTTGTATCGATCTTCAAATCTTCGAGAGCTTCTGGCGGCATGAATGAAGAATGTGGATCAAGGCCATGGACCATGCCCTGAATGGCTTTTTGTATCAACTCTTTGGTATCGACTTCATCAACATAGTTTTTTTCTATAAGATCAAGAACATCGGAAAATGTTTTCAGCCCCTTGTATGTTTCTTCACTGCTTGCGGAAAGATCCTTTGAATAGCCCGCGCCTATTGTCCAGAATATTACAGCACATATCACGACCATCCATAGTTTTAAGTGTCGGTTTTCAGTAAGTTTCATTTTATTTACCCTTTGCGGTCCTTATTAATCCATTCAAGCGGATCGATCGGTTTGCCGTGATGGCGTATTTCAAAATGGAGACTCGGACCAATCATTGATCCGGTATCTCCAACTGTAGCAACAACATCCCCCTCTTCCACAATATCACCTTTTGTAATAAAAATTTCTTCAGCATGCGCATAAACAGTATAATAATTTTCACCATGATCGATGATTATCATATTGCCGTATCCTTTAAACCATTTTGCATATATTATCGTTCCATTAGAAACGGCACGGACCGGCTCGCCTTTTTCAATTTTAATATCTATGCCCTTGCGAAAACTTTTCATGTTGAATTTAGTATCTTGATAAGGGCCGAAAAAATTTACAATCCTGCCTTTTACGGGCATTCTGAGCAATCCCTTACTAGAGCTAAATCCATATGTCTGCAAACCGGCAGCCGATTTATGCGCTTTAGGTTCAAGGATTAAGGACCTTATCGTATTGTCAAGGGCCTTTGCAGATTTATTTAAGGAAGATAGAGAGGCTAATTCCAGCGATTTTTTGTTGCGTATATCATCAAGAAATTTTGATCGCTCAACCTGTTCGCGGGAGATAAGCCTAACATGCTCATCAATACTTTTTTCAAGCGCCAGTTTCTCATTTTTTCGTGCATTCAGACGATCTTTAACTATCTTAAGCCGCAGCCTGGAATCCAAAAGATTACTACGGACCTCTTTATCATAGCCAAGTATCTGTTCAAAGGCTCTTTTTCTTTGATAGAGCTCACTAATCGATTCCGAAGAGGCTAAAATATACATCCCCCCAAGGGCATTAAGTTTATACAGGGCTACCAGCCGTAATGACATGTACTCTTCACAATTATCGACCTCTGCGCTTAATGCATCGTACTCCATTCTGCTTTTATCTATCTGCTTTTCAAAATCTTCAACCTCTTCTTTAAATAAACGGAGAGATCTTCTTGAATCATTGAGGGATCGGTCCAATAGGTCAAGCCTTACCACAATATCTCCCTCCTTTTTTATATATGACCGAATATTCGCTTTTTTCTGCTCAATCTTCCTTTTAATATTTTCCGCTTCATTTTTCGCCAGATCAAGTGTTGATAGATTATCTTTTTTATTTCTCTCTACCCCATGCATTTGTATAATTTGAATATAATTCTTACTGTTTCTCACATAACCGGTCAAACCTTCATGTAAAACTTTCAGCCATTTTTTTTCATGCTCTATAATTTCCACTTTGGTACCCAGCTTCAGCTGCTTGATAGGAGTGTCTTTTTGGTCGGGTGTTGGACGTAAATTAAGATTCTTGACAGTAACAACACCTATCTCATTTAATACATCTGCTTTGGTCAATCCATTATTAACGGTCAAAACCGAACAAAAAAGAATTAAAGCAGAAAAAAATTTTTTTCTATTTATTTGTTTGAAAATACTCATATTTTTTTGAAATTTATAAAAGAAAGGAAACATCCTAACCACCCAACAAACATGCTGCATAAAATAATTGAGCAGAGCACCTTAAAGTGAAAAAATCTGAGGCTTAGAAATCCGGTTAATATTCCCTGTGAAAGGTTTGAAGATATAAAAACAAAAGCGATATACAACACAACCACACCTGTTATTCCTCCAAGAATTCCCTGTATAATCCCTTCTATAAAAAAAGGTATTTTAATAAACCTTTCAGTTGCTCCCACAAGGCGCATAATTTCGACTTCTTCACGTCTCGAATATAAAACCAGCCGCATGGTATTGGCAACTATAAACACGGATGCTATAAAAAAAAGACCTCCAACGGCAAAGCCTGCCAGCCTAAAGAGGCGCATGATATCAGCAAACTGTCCGATCCATTTCTGGCCGTACTCCAAATCATCCACAAAGGGTAGAGACTCAATCATCGTGACAATAGATTCAATTTTTCTTTTATCAGTGCATGAGGGCGTCATCTCTATTTCAAAGGCATCCGGCAGAGGATTCTTGCGCAAATTGTCAAGGATCGCCGCCTGCCGTTTCATCTTATTTCTAAGCAATGATAAAGCCTCATCTTTTGCAATAAACCTGGCGCTCTTTACCCCATAGATTCCAATTATCTTTTGTTTAATACCGGGAATCTCATTTTTAGAAATATCGGGTCTAAGATATACCATTATCCTTGCGCACTGCTTCCAGGAATCCAGGATATCGTTCGTGTTGATAATAAAAATAGCAAAACTGCCTATAATAATTATGGATAAAGCTATTGTGATCACAGTGATCACATTCAGGATTTTATTTCTCAAAATATCCTGAACGGCACGTCTGAAAAAAATAATCATCGGATATGTTTTTTTGTAAAAATAGTTAAGGGCTGTTTTATATGGTAACCGTGAACGGTTGCTTTATATGTTTGTATGGGTTTGAAGATAGCCATTATTGAGATATACAACACGAGCTCCTGCCTGGGTGATTAAATGCTTGTCGTGTGTTGCAATTATTACAGTAGCGCCCCGTGTATGAAACCTCTTAAGAAGATCGAAAACAATACCGGCTGACTCGGAATCAAGACTACCGGTCGGTTCATCGGCCAGTATAATTTTAGGATCACCTACAACAGCCCTGGCAACGGCCACCCGCTGTTGCTCGCCACCGGAAAGACTTGGAGGAAAAAGATCACGTTTATCCTCCATACCTACTATCCTGAGGACACTATTGACCTTCTTTTCAAGAAGCCGGCTCTTTCTTCCTGCAGCCTCAAGAACAAGCGCAACATTTTCAAAAACAGTCTTTGTTCGGATTAGTTTATAATCCTGAAATATTATACCAAACTTGCGTCTTAATGCAGGTATACGTTTAAAACTGATTCTGGACAGGTTAATGCCATCCACTATTACCTGCCCTTCAGAGACAGATTCCCCAAGATATAGAAGTTTCAAAAGGGTTGTTTTGCCGGCACCGCTTGGACCGCTTAGAAATAAAACCTCATTCTTGTAAACATCGAGATTGATATCGATCAAGGCTTTTTTTTTGCCGTAATATCTGTAAACATGAAACATTCTGATAATAGACATCTCAGACCGACCGTTTATCATTAAATGATTTCCTGATCCGAATGAACAATAGCAAAGTTTATGCCATTTGCTATTGTTCATTCGGAAATACAAAATTTACTGGTAAATCTATTTATATTTTCCAAAGCCAAGGCAGATTGATTTTACAATTGACCAAAATAATTTTTATTGGTATGTGTTTTTTGGCTTAAGGAGTGCTCTAATCAGTTTTCCTTGCTAAATGCCTCCACTGAATCCCATTAACTCGCTTCTTCCATTTCAGTGGAGGTTTTTTATATGATATTGTATTTTACAATAAACTGTTTTTTTATTATACAAACCAATATACTCGAGCAATCCAGACAAGCTAATGAACCTAAATACTCCGATCAATCAAATGAAACAAGAACTAATCGATATTCTATGCCGCAAATCATTTAAATACAGCGAAAAACCGGATTTTAAGCTGGTTTCAGGCAAACTTAGCCGTTTTTATATTAATTGTAAACCGACTACATTAAGCCCGAGAGGAATGTTTCTTGCCGGCCACCTCGTGTTTGACGCCATTAAAGACCAAAGGATCCGTGCTGTAGGAGGCCTTACATTCGGCGCCGACCCTGTGTCGATTGCCGCTGCTTTTGCATCCGAATTACAGAATGAGCCTATAAAAGCCTTTTCCATACGCAAAACAAAAAAAGACCATGGTATAGTCAAATGGATCGAAGGAGAGATACTCCCGGGAGAAAGAGTAGCGATCATCGATGATGTTGCAACGACCGGAGGTTCGACAATAAAAGCAATAGATAGGGCACGTTCAGAAGGACTGGAAGTTGTCAAGGTTGTAATACTCGTAGATCGGCAAGAAGGCGGCATAACAAATATACTAAAACAAGTTAAAAATGTCTCAGCAATTATTACCAGGGAAGAGCTGATGCAATGGCGCGCCTAATCCGAATCTTTCATAAAAAATTTATTTTTGAGAGGACCTAAGGAGCGAAGAACTATGCGAAAAAATATAAATTTATATATAAATCTTATTTTTTTTATCATGGTTATGATTACCTGCCTATCTATCAATTCTTTCGCAACAGAGACCATGTATGGCGAAGTAATATCCAGGGTGAACCTCAGGCAGGCTCCGGGGATGAATGAAAAAATTATAACAGGAATCCCGGGCGGAACCCTGGTTATCGTAAAGGATCAGCAGGCAGACTGGTATAGAGTAGCCATATCCGGAACAACATATGCATATGAGGGTTGGATTTACGGAAAATTTTTAAAACTGATCAGCATTGAAAAAAAAATTCCGAATGACCAAAAAAAAACTATGGGGTCCGAAGCTCATGAAACTATTCCTGATGAACAAAGTATTGATGAACAAAGTATTGAAGAACCACCTGTTTATAAAAACATCGGCCAGGCGGACCTCAGCAGCAAATCAACAAGTGATCCTGTCGTTTATACAAAAGAACCTGAACTATTAAGAAAAAAACCTATCGAAGCCGCAACAGGGATAAAAACTGAAGAAAAAAAAATAGATGAGAAGAATAATACAAATTCTTTGAATACTGGCAAAGTACCCGGCAAGATTATTTCATCGGTAACAGAACAGAAGAAAGACCCTTTAATATCCAACGGCAAAATTTCCCATAAAGGAAATACAGGATGGCTCCGTCTTCTTCTTACTTTTGCGTCAATAATTCTCTCTTGTCTTGCCGTTTTACTGTCATATAAAGCGCTGCAATCTGCAGGGGAGACGCGTGAAATGGTTTTGCGTCTCAGAAATAATAGTCTTGATCAATAATTCTATAAGGAGAATGTAAATATGATGCAATTAAAATCGGCCGATCTGAAAAAAACATCTGTGGATGCTTTGATTATACCGGTATGTGAAGATAAAGAGATCCATAATTTACGAAAGATATCTTCTCTTATCAAAAAAGCAAAATCTCTGAATGAATTTGCGGGCAAAAAAGATGATTTGTTAATTCTGTATAATCTTACAGGAATAAAAACGGAAAGAGTAATCTATTTCGGGCTTGGTAAGCTTGATGAGATTAATATTGAAGGATTACGGTCTTTTGCAGGTAGAGCTGCAAAAGAATCCATTAAGAAAAAATTATCAAATATTTTAATAGCTGCGCCTGCGGGTCAAAACATTACCAGGGGAATTAAGGCTGAGCCACATTCTATTATCAAAGCCCTGCTGGAAGGCGCCTACCTTGGAAATCATATTTTTGATAAATATAAAGAAGAAAAGAAACTTAAACCCTTAACAGAGATCAATCTTCTTTTAAAACCTGACGCAACGGATCAATTCAAAGAATTGCCTGCACAAGTCGAAGCATTATGTAGTGGCACCATTATGGCACGAGAATGGATAAGCACTCCGTCTAATGACAAACGTCCGGAACAGTTTACAGAATCTATAGTCGCCAACGCCGAAAAGGTTGACCTGAATATTGAAGTTCTGGATGAAACTCAGCTAAAACAAAAAAAATTCGGAGCACTGCTTGCAGTGGCAGAAGGGAGTGAAAGCAAACCATCGTTGATCTGCCTTGAATATAACCACAGTGATGCTCAGGAAACCATTGTGCTTGTAGGTAAAGGTGTTACATTCGACTCGGGAGGCATAAACCTGAAGCCTCAGGGTGCCCTTGAAGATATGAAAATAGATATGTCTGGAGCTGCTGTTGTTGCCGCCACCATGATAACCATTGCAAAACTGAAGCCCAAACTCAAGGTTGTCGGTGTTATGCCTGTGGTTGAAAATATGCCTTCAGGCAATGCGGCACGGCCTGGTGATATAGTAAAAAGTTATAGTGGTAAAACCGTTGAGATAGGCAATACCGATGCCGAGGGAAGGCTGATATTAATAGATGCCATTTCATACTCCATTGAAAAATATAAACCGGAAGTAATTATAGATATCGCCACACTGACAGGTGCTTGCGTTGTCGCGCTGGGTGAAAAAATAGCAGGCATATTTGCCTCTGACGATGAACTTGCTGAAAAAATCCTTCAATCCGGACAAGACACAAATGAAAGGTGCTGGCGACTGCCCCTGCCGGATGATTATCAGAAACTTCTAAAAAGTGGTTTTGCGGATATACACAATATCAGCGATTCAAGATGGGGGGGAGCTATAACCGCCGCCCTGTTTCTTAAAGAATTTACCGACAATAAAAGATGGGCTCACATAGATATTGCAGGACCGGCGTATATAAAAAAAGAGGAAGCATACTGCGGTAATGGAGGAACGGGCTTTGGAGTAAGGCTATTCTGCGATCTGCTTGAAAAACTGTCTGTTAGATAATAATTAGAATAAAAATATTGACAATAGTTAAGAATGAGATAGAATATAAAATTCTGTTTTTTCATACCGTCAGAACATCTTAAGCACATCTTATCAGGGCCGTTAGCTCAACCAGGCAGAGCACCTGACTCTTAATCAGTAGGTTGAAGGTTCGATTCCTTCACGGCCCATCAACTAAATAGTAAAAATCCGACCCCAGAGAGCATACGCGAGGAAAAGCACCCTAAATGGCTAATCATCAGTTGTTTGAGCAGGTTTTCGTAACTTCTTGAGGTTACTTCTGTGACGTTTGCCGTCCAGCATACGCCTTTTTGATGATACTGAAGGTTTTGTT
>JAERRQ010000081.1 GCA_016735355.1 Desulfobacterales bacterium
ATACTTCTGGTAATCTACCGATTATTCTTGAAGAATCGGAGTAAATAAAATGAAAAAGCACAATAAATATGCTGTTATCGGATTAAAAGCTTTGAAAAGAGCGGCTATAAAAGTCGCGGATGATGCGAGAAAGAATAATTACAAAATTCCAATATGGAGAAACGGTCGCATTGAACATGTGATTCCTGAAATATTCACAGAACACTTATAAGAGCCCATGAATTTTTAAACAGGCTCTTAAGGAAAAATCATATATATTGTTCTTATGAATTTCTATAATGAAAAATATGATATAATTATTGTCGGAGCTGGCCATGCCGGTTGTGAAGCTGCCCTGGCCGCGGCAAGGATGGGATGCAAGGTTCTGCTGATGGCCATAGATCTGGACAAGATAGCAGCGATGCCGTGCAGCCCCTCCATAGGTGGCATGGCCAAGGGACAGCTTGTCAAAGAAATCGATGCCCTGGGGGGCGAGATGGCAAAAATAGCGGATAAAACCGCCATCCAGTATCGAACCCTCAACACAAAAAAAGGGCCTGCGGTGCGGTCTTCAAGAACTCAAAATGACAAGATCCGCTATCATATGGCCATGAAGTCGGTTATTGAAAAACAGGCCAACCTGAGCGTTAAGCAAGTCATGATTGACAAACTTGTTGTAGAAAACGGCAGAATCGCCGGAGTGGAAGATCAGACCGGCTTCGGCTATCAGGCTGAAAACGTTATTCTGGCAACAGGAACCTTTTTATGCGGCCTGGTTCATATCGGCTTTAAATCTTTTAAGGCTGGCCGGGCCGGTGAATTTGCCTCTTATGACCTTCCGGCACATTTAAAAGACATAGGGTTCAGACTCGGCAGAATGAAAACAGGCACTCCTCCCAGATTAAAAAAAGGGAGTATAGATTTTTCACAATTCACCCGGCAGGATTCAGAAAGTGATCCGACTCCGTTTTCTTTTTTTTCAGATAAGATTAAAATGCCTCAGGTATCTGTATATATAGGACATACAGATAGAAATGTGCATAAAATCGTGCGCGGCAGCTTGCACCTGAGCGCATTGCATAGCGGTATTATAAAAGGTGTTGCAGCACGGTATTGCCCCTCATTCGAAGACAAAATAGTAAGATTTCCCGACAGGGACAGGCATCAGGTTATATTGGAACCTGAAGGGCTTGATACTGATGAAATCTATGCCAGTGGTCTTGGGAACAGTCTGCCTATGGATGTTCAGGTAAAATTTATAAGATCCGTCAAAGGGCTGGAAGAGGCGGAAATAATGCGCCCGGCTTATGCTATAGAGTATGATTATGTAAATCCTGTTCAGCTCAAAACAACTCTTGAAACAAAACTTGTATCCGGTCTTTATATGGCTGGTCAGATCAACGGCACTTCGGGTTATGAAGAGGCTGCAGCCCAGGGAATGTGGGCCGGGATCAATGCTGCGTGCAAAACGCAGGGCAGACCTGCCTTTATCCTCGATCGGTCCCAGGCTTTCATGGGTGTCATGATTGATGATCTTATTACAAGGGGAACCAAAGAACCATACAGGATGTTTACCTCCAGAGCCGAATACAGACTCATGATGAGAGAGGATAATGCAGATCTGAGATTAATGGAAAAAGGGCATGAATTAGGCTTGATAGATGACAATACTCTGAAAGATATTAAAGCAAGAAAAGAGGAGATAGAAAGAGAGATTAAACGTATAAAAGGAATAGTTGTCAAACCTCAAAAAAAGATAAATGATTATCTTATTTCAAGGGGAACCCAGCCCGTTAATAATGGTATACATCTTGATCAGCTTTTAAAAAGAACGGAATTAGATTACACAACCGTGGAGATTCTTGCGAAAAACAAGAATACGCTCAGCAGCAAAATAACCAGGCAGGTGGAGATAGAGATAAAATATGAAGGATATATAAAGAGGCAACTGCAAGAGATTAACAAATTTAAATATTTGGAAAAAATAAAAATACCGGATAACATAGATTACAATGCTGTACACGGTCTGTCGAATGAACTTAAATCGAAATTAACTAAAATAAGGCCGGCCTCCCTGGGACAGGCCTCCCGCATTGAAGGAATGACGCCGGTTGCAATTTCCGTACTTATGATAGCAATTAAAGGACACGAAAAACGGAGTTAAATTGGAACGGTTAAAAATAGATTCCTTATATTTTCATAATATAGGCCCTGTCAATATTACTCTATGCAGATCGGAATCTATTGGAATAACAGGTCCTTCAGGATCAGGCAAAACACTCTTTTTAAGGGCCATTGCAGACATTGACGATCATTCCGGCAGTCTTTTTTTGGATGGAAAGGAATACAGAGATTTTCCGGCTCATGTTTGGAGAAGAGAAGTCGGTTTACTACCTTCCGAAAGCAGTTGGTGGTTTGATTATGTTGGAGAACATTTCTATAATCCGGACAAAAGTCAGCTGGAAATGCTCGATTTTGATCATACAATTCTGAAATGGAAGGTGAGCAGGCTTTCAAGCGGTGAACGCCAGCGTCTTGCATTACTTCGTCTATTATCAAACCATCCTAAAGTTCTTCTTTTGGATGAACCTACAGCTAATCTTGATACAAAAAATACTTTGAAGGTCGAAAAAATATTAATCAAATATATTTCTGAAACAGGATCCTCCATGATATTTGCTGGACATGATATCGAGCAATTACAAAGAATTTCCGACAGACATTTTATTATCAAAGAGGGAATAATCTCCGGGTAAATGTTTAGAACGTTGATATAAATACTGTAAAATAAAACAGCACGCTTAGGGTTCGCCCAAAAATAATCTTGTAATTTCATTATATTTTGATAGAGTTTAAATATTTTGTTTTTGTGAAAAAGTACAGACCTCGTATCTCAAATATTGAATTCACAACTATAATAGTATAAAATCAGTCAGTTGGGTATTTTTTAAGCATATCTTATAACACCATAAAATGTTTTAGCAACAAAATTAATGCGTTACAAACTACATTTACGCAATTTCTTAATTCCTGCGTTATTTGATGATAGCCGAGAATGAAAAAAACATTACTTAAAAAAATATTTTCCGAACCTGAAAATCTGGAGCGGATTCTGGATAATCTTCAAGACGGTATAATCGCTCATGATCTGGAGCGGCGTATTTTTTATTATAACCGGAAAGCTGAAGAAATAACAGGCTACACTAGGGATGAAGTCCTTGGAAAAGATTGTCATGAAGCGCATGGCGGGCCTTTTTGCGGTGAACACTGCCTGTTCTGCAATCCCCCCCAAGAAAAAAGAACAGATATCGATACAGTTGATTATTCCATCACTATAACAACCAAAAGCGGAGAAAACCGTCAGCTTGACATGGTGTCCACCATGATGAAAGATAAAAACGGTCAGGATTTCGGCGTGCTGGCTTCATTTAAAGATGTAACCGATATCCTGGATCTTCAAATGAGGATGGGTGAGATTTCAATCTTTTCCAATATTATAGGCCAGCATTTCAGAATGCTTCAGGTTTTTCAGCAGATCAGAGATGTAGCCTCATATGACTCAGCGATACATATTCATGGTGAAACCGGAACCGGCAAGGAGCTTGTGGCTGTGGCTATTCATAATAAAAGCCATCGCAGCGGTGCTCCTTTTGTGGCGATCAACTGCGGGGCTCTTCCTGATGGTTTGATTGAAAGCGAGCTTTTTGGCCATATTAAAGGAGCTTTTTCAGGGGCGGTTCGTGATAAAAAAGGCCGCTTTGAATTGGCTGAGGGCGGCACCATTTTTCTGGACGAGATTGCAGAATTGCCTAAACATGTTCAGGTAAAATTGCTTCGTTTTTTACAGGAAGGAACTCTTGAAAAAGTCGGCAGTGAAAAAACGTTTTCTCTAAATACGCGCATAATAAGTGCAAGCAATAAAAACCTTAAAAATGAGGTCAAAAAAAATAATTTTCGCGATGACCTGTATTACCGATTAAATGTCATACCAATTGATCTCCCTCCCCTTCGCGAGAGGAAAAGCGACATTCCTCTTTTGTGCAATCATTTCCTTAAGCAAGTCGCTGCAAAATATAAAAAGGAACGTCTGCGCATTTCAAAAGAAGCTTTGTATGCAATGATGGATTATAGCTGGCCCGGTAATGTGAGAGAACTGGAAAATGCTATACAATTCGCCATTATCAAATGTAAGGGCAAGATTATATCTTTTGAAAATCTTCCAATGGAACTGACTGGTAGTCAGATTAATCGCAAAAAGCGCGGTCCCTTTAAAAAACTTGATAATCATGCGGTACAAGCAACCCTGCAAAAGACCGGCGGCAATAAAGCCCGGGCTGCCAGGTTGCTTGGCGTTGGAAGGGCCACCCTGTACCGCTTTTTGAATGACCATTAGCAAACAGCGTCTTAAAGTAGTGTCCGTCCATAAATAGAAATGCTGCTTTCCCCAATTCATACGAGAATCTTGTCGTATGATACACTAATGTCTCATAAATAAAAACGAAACATTTCTTTAGTAATAATAATATATAATTTTAACTTGTTACAAGCCAAATCCTATAAATTTTATTTTGGCTAAGTGACTCATATTTCAGCGTGAATCAAATATAAATTATTTAATGATCGCCCGGATAGCCCTTATAACTACATAACTATCTGTAATTCCATACAATTAAAATATGAGCAACCGGTATATTTTATTTGGCATGCATATTGAAATCCATGAAATACATGAATTATAGAACTTGAAAGCTACAGCTTGTCAGATAATTATCCAATTTTAAAATTTGGCACAAGGCCAGAAGGAGTCAGGTGTATTGTAATACTCCGACAACCGATAACGCAGTGAAATTATTCATGTGACAATCGATACCAGACTTTATAAGGGCAATATACATTGAAAGCATGTGACAACAATCTGAAAGTAATTTTAAAATTAACTGATACCATGATTGAGCTTGCAATAAAGGGAGATGCGGATCGGGAAGATACAGGGTGCGGAATCCTTTATGGAATGCTGCTCGATTCAGCTTATAAACTTAAAAAACATGCTGAAAAAGAGAAACAGGCCCATATTAAAAAGGGCTGGTGGAAAAAAGATTAATCATTTTCATAAACGTAATTAATTCAAGAGCCGGGAATTTATCCCGTGCTAATTTTTTAAGGAGGAATCAGAAAATGGCAAGCTTAAAAGGAACCGGAACAGAAAAAAATATTTTAACTGCCTTTGCCGGTGAGTCCCAGGCAAGGAACCGTTACACTTATTTTGCCAGCCAGGCCAAAAAAGAAGGTTATGTGCAAATAGGAGCAATATTTGAAGAAACCGCCAATCAGGAAAAAGAGCATGCCAAAAGGCTTTTCAAGTTATTAGAGGGCGGAGAGGTTGAAATTGGTGCAGCCTTCCCGGCCGGAGTTATCGGAACAACCCTGGAGAACCTCAAGTCTTCCGCTGCAGGAGAAAATTATGAGCATACCGAAATGTATCCCGGTTTTGCCGTAACAGCTCTGGAGGAAGGGTTTGAAGAGATTGCCGTTATCTTTAAAGCCATCGCGGTGGCGGAAAAACAGCATGAAAAAAGATACAATGACCTGGCAGCCAACATTGATGCCGGCCTAGTATTTAAAAAGACTGAAAAGGTAGTATGGCGCTGCAGAAATTGCGGGTATTTGCACGAAGAAAGCGAGGCTCCAGGAACATGCCCTGCCTGCGACCATCCCCAGGCCCATTTTGAGCTGCTTGGGGAAAACTGGTAACCTTTTAATTTGTGTAAAAAAACCGGTTTAACCTCGGAGAACGCTGAAATCCTTGGGGTATTACATTAAAATTAAAGCCGTTTCCTTTACGCTTTCTCTGTTTTCTGCGGTGACAATACTACTTTTGCTTGATAAATAAAAAATTATAACATTTTAAAAGGAGGATAATATGGCTGAAAGACTGGAAGTTTATAAATGTGAGGTTTGTGGAAATATTGTCGAGGTTCTCCAGGGAGAAAAGGGCGAACTTGCATGCTGCAATCAGCCGATGAAACTGATGGCTGAGAACAGTGTCGATGCCGCCAAAGAAAAACATGTGCCTGTGATAGAAAAAATTTCAGGCGGAGTAAAAGTTACAGTGGGGAGCGTGGCTCATCCCATGGAAGAGAAGCACTATATTCAGTGGATAGAGATTGTTGCCGATGGAATGGCTTATCGCCGCTTTCTAAATCCCGGGGAAAATCCAGAGGCGACTTTTAAGGTAGAGGCCGAACAGATCACGGCCCGGGGATATTGCAATCTCCACGGGCTATGGAAAAACTGAGGAAAGGCGGCTTTGTAATACCTTTATAACAAGGAGTATAATATGTATTTTAAACAGATTACGGCCGAAGGGCTAGGCTGTCTCTCTTACCTGATCGGATGCCCGGCAGCTCAAATGGCATGTGTTGTCGATCCCAAAAGGGATGTGCAGGATTATATCGATATTGCCCGTGAAAACGGTATGCAAATCACACATATTTTTGAAACCCATATCCATGCCGATCATGTATCAGGGAATATGGAACTTAAATCCAGGACCGGCGCTGATATTTATCTTCTCAAAGATTCTCCTGTAGACTACCAGTTTAAGGGGGTGGAAGAAGGGGATCAATTTGAGATAGGTAATGTAAGGCTTGAAATAATCAAAACCCCCGGCCATACACCCCATTCCATTTCAATTCTGGTCACGGATAAAACAAGGAGTGATAGTCCCTGGCTGGTTTTGACTGGTGACTGTCTTTTTGTGGGAGATATCGGGCGGCCCGATCTGGCCGGAAAAGAACTGATTGATGAACAGGTGGCAAATCTTTTTGATTCACTTTATAATAAACTGGGACGTCTTCCTGAAAGCATGGAAGTTTTCCCCGCTCACGGACAGGGTTCCCTTTGCGGCAAGGGTATGAGTGCCAAATCAAACTCGACCATTGGGTTTGAAAAATCAAACAATTCCATTTTGAACCTTTCCAAAGATGATTTTGTAAAAACAATGTCTGCCACTTTTCCGGAACGGCCTAAAAGTTTTAACCATATCATCGAAACCAATAAAATCGGTCCCCCGCTTCTGGAACGTTGTCCGGTAACCAAGGACCTGTCGCCGTTGCAGGTCAAGGGTTATCTGGAACGTGGAGCCGTACTGCTGGATACCCGGGATAACGCTTCTTTCGGAGGAGTGCATATACCGGGCAGCATTAATATCGGTTTTGCTAAACAGACCGCTAATTGGATAGGAATGGTAATAGAGCCCGGCGCTGAACTTATCATGGTGACGGCTGATGAGCAAAAATATGATGCTATGTGCGTTGAGCTGCACAGAATCGGTTATGACAACATTATCGGTTATCTTTACGGAGGAATTACAAGCTGGCAGGAAGCCGGGTATCCTATTTCCCAATTGTGGCAGATTTCCACCGCAAAATTAAATGATAAACTTAATACAGGCAATTACAAGCATTTTTTGGACGTTCGAACGACAGATGAATGGAATCTTTTTAGCATAAAAGAAGCTGAACATTATCCCCTCGCGGAGCTGTTGAAAAAAGCGCCGGATATTTCAAAAGATGAGGAGATAATTGTAACTTGCGGGGTCGGTTATCGGGGTAATATTGCCGCAAGCTTCCTTCAAAGTAAGGGCTTTGAGCATGTTCACAGCCTGGCGGGAGGCATGAAGGCCTGGATAAATGCCGGGTTTCCGATAGTGCAGGCCCAGGAAATATAATTATTGATACCTAAGTTGCGCAATTAGCTGTTAGCCTTGAAGGATCAAGGTATTACATCAGTAAGAAATAACACCCAATGGGTGTTGTAATCGCAAAACATCTTGTAATCATTAAGCTAACAGCTAAAGACTAACCGCTCAATTCAGGTTATATGGAAATTAATTAAGGGGTGATAAAATGGTAAAACCGGAAGAAATGTGGCAATGTCAGACATCAAATTGTGGATATATTTATAACCCGGACAAGGGCGACAAAAAAGGGAAAATCGCTAAAGGAATCCGCTTTGAGGACCTGCCTGACGACTGGCACTGCCCGATCTGCGGCGCCAGCAAAAAATCGTTTAAATCTTTAGCCTGACAAGGTTGCAACAAAAGGAGTACAATATGAAACCGCTGAAAATAGGAAAGAATATTTATAATGTTGGCGTTAAAGACTGGAATATTCGTGATTTTCATGGATATTCCGTTTATCAGGGGACAACCTACAATGCTTTTTTAATAGTAGATGAAAAAATAACCCTCATAGATACTGTAAAAAGTGAATTTGCAGATCAGCTTTTGGATAACATTGCCAAAATTATTGATCCCAAAAAAATCGATTATGTAATCAGCAACCACACCGAGATGGATCATTCCGGCAGCCTGCCGCGTCTGATGCATAAAATCGGAGAAGATAAACCGCTTTATTGCTCAAAAATGGGCTGTAAAAATCTTTCCCTTCACTTCAGTCAAAAATGGAATTATAAGGCCGTTGAAAATGGCGAAGAATTAAGCCTCGGCAAAAGAACCCTGACTTTTCTTGAAACCAGGATGCTCCACTGGCCGGACAGCATGTTTTCCTATTTAAAGGAGGATAAAATTCTCTTTTCCAGCGATGCTTTCGGGCAGCATTATGCCGGGCCTGAAAATTTTGACGATGAAATCGGCGCAGCAATCATGCCACACGCCCGGAAATATTTTGCCAACATTCTTTTGCCCATGGCTCCCCTGATTCTTAAACTTTTAGAGAAAGTTAACGAGCTCGGACTGGAAATTGATACTATCTGCCCGGACCACGGTATTGTATGGAGGAAAGACCCCTCAAAAATCATTAATACCTATCTTGACTGGAGCAGTCAGGAACCGCAAAAAAAGGCGGTTGTTGTTTACGATACCATGTGGCACAGCACCCAGGCTATGGCCGAAGCAATAGCTGCCGGGATCAGTGAGGAAGGCGTAAGCGCCAAGCCTATCCACATCAGGAGTTCCCATCGCAGCGAAATCATGACCGAAGTCATGGATGCCAGGGGAATAATCATCGGTTCCCCTACCATTAATAACGGGTTGTTTCCCACAGTCAGTGATTTGTTAACCTACATGAAGGGTCTTAAACCAAAGAACAAGATTGGAGCGGCCTTTGGATCTTATGGCTGGAGCGGCGAATCGGTTAAACTGATCAATCTGGAATTAGAGGCCATGAAATTTGAAGTCATAGATCCGGGATTGAAGATTCAGTTTGTGCCGGACAAGGAAAGTCTTGCAGCTTGTATCGAGTTTGGTAAAAAAATCGGAAAGTCAATAATGGAGTAATTTTCCTCATGAAAATTCCGGTTGTCGAACTCATGGATTGCGTTTTGTGCGAAGTCTGCTCTGAAGTTGCACCTTCCGTTTTCAGGATTAACGCGTCCGGCTATGTGGAAATTGCTGAGCTGGCAAGCTACCCTGAATATGAAATAAACGAGGCGATCAAGAACTGTCCCCGGAATTGTATCAGCTGGGAACAGATTTAAACCTGAGTCCGTTCCTAACCGAGATATTTTCCCACCAATGTTGCTAACTTTTCTCGGTTAAAAACAGGCTCCTTTTCGTGAACCTGTTGTAGTTTTTAACATTTGATAAACAGGAGGTGTAAGATGATCGCTTGGGAAGATTCATTAGATTTTGCCGTAAAAAGGGCGGCCGGCGAAAAAAAACTTGTTGTCGTGGATTTCTGTAACCCGCAATGACTGGTATGTCAGCAGCTGGATGCTGTTAGCTGGAAGGATGAAGGGGTTGTTAAGGTGGCGACTGATTGGTTTATTCCTCTTAGGATTAATAGCCAAAAGCAGGGGGAGGTCTTTAAAAAATATTTGGTGAGCTGGACTCCTACTGTAGTTGTACTGGATGCTGAAGGAAGAGAACAC
>JAERRQ010000006.1 GCA_016735355.1 Desulfobacterales bacterium
AACCCTGGAAAAAGAACTCGATTATACTCTTGAAGCTGCTTACATGGAGCGTTTTGCCAGGCAGTTTGAGGGTGACACGCGGGTTCATGTTCCAAAAATATACAGAGAATTCATGACAAAATGTCTCCTTACCATGGAATGTATAGAGGGAGTAAAATCTTCGGATCTGGATGAATTGGAAAAAAACGGGCTGGATCGATTTAAAATAGCCCGGGTCGGTTTTGATCTCATTATGAAGCAGATTTTTGTAAATGGTTTTTTTCATGCGGATCCTCACCCTGGCAATATTTTTATATTACCCGACAATATTATCTGTTTTATAGACTTCGGGATGATGGGGCGTATAAACTTAAGGAGCAGAGAGAATTTCGCAGATTTAATATTAAGCATTGTCAAGAGAGATGAGATAAAAGTGGTAAATGCTATTCTCAATCTCACCGAATATGATGATTCACCGGACTACCACTCCCTGGAGAGAGATATCGCCGAATTTATGGATAAATATTGTTACAGGCCTTTAAAGGAAGTGGAGCTTGGCAACCTGCTGCACCAGTTGCTTGAGGTGACTACCAGGCATCGGCTTAAGATACCTCCCGATCTATTCCTTATGATAAAGGCTTTAAGCACTATTGAAGGGCTGGGCACTAATCTGGATCCGGATTTTGATGTTGTAAAACAGGCGGCTCCTTTTGTGCGCCGATTACATTTAAACCGCTTTAACCCGCGCAGAATAGTAGAAAACATGGCTGATTCCGGGGCAGAACTTTATCATCTTCTGCAGGAGGTACCCGGTGAGGTTCGCGATATACTCAAGATGATAAAACGGGGTACCATTAAAATGGAATTCGAGCATCGGGGCTTAAAGCCTATGCTCGTAACCCATGACAGGATCAGCAACAGATTGGCCTTTGCAATAGTGCTGGCATCCCTGATTATCGGGTCCGCCTTGATCGTCCTGTCGGATATTCCTCCCAAATGGCACGAAATATCCGTAATAGGTTTAATCGGATTTCTCTTTGCAGGCATTATGGGCTTCTGGCTGTTGATATCGATTTTACGAAGCGGGATGATGTAGCGTCCCCAGGGTCAGGTAAAATCCGTTATCCGTACCCGTAAAAATCGCTAATCCCCATTTGAACACAAATAAATGGGGCTTTATGTTTGTGAATAAACAAGAAAAATTATCGACGGCACCTGAGCCCGAAGTGCTCAACAGCCGAGGATAAGCTGACCGCAAGAGGTCAGCTTATCGGTATTTTGACTTTACGTCTCTAACCGTAAGAAGCCTCAGTTTTTTCTTTTCCGGCAGACAAAAGATCCCTATATGCATTTCCTAATCTTTGTGTAACAACTCTCCCCAATTTTTTTAAAATTATCAGTCCTGCTTTTGGATGTTGGTCAAATATTCTGTTTAACTTATCTTTTTCAATTTTAAACACTTTGATATCCGTTGCACAAATCGCAGAAGCAGTATAGACGCCCGATTCAAACATAGCAGACCAACCAAGAACCAGCCCGGGATCACTGTGCTTGTATACTATCGAGCCACCATTTTTTATAACCTGATCAACTGTCCCTTCTTCCAAAATGTACATGAAATTAGCTTTTTGTCCCTTTTCACACAACAGAGTATCCTTGCTATAAGTTTCTTCTGAACAAATACCCGCTATTTCATTTATTACATCGACATCTATCCCTTTGAAAAGTTCGATTTCTGTAATAATCATTTTTCTCCTCCTTTCCATAGATTTTTAGATAAATAATTTTACAAGGATATAGGGCAAAAACTAAGGTAGGCGTACTGGTAATACGTCGACCGAAGATTTTGACCGAACGTAGTGAAATTATTTATGTGGAAATCTATATAATGAGACCATATGAAACATATTAGTTTTCATTCCGGTTCATATGAGATGAGAATTTAGGGATAACATTTTGTTCAAATAGAACAGCAAGAATAAATCAAAAGAGATCTAATGGTTCGCTTAAATTCATGTAAAATTTAAGCCTGAGCATAGATTGAGCAACAAGTAAGTTATTCAATGGTCTCGCAAAGTAATAAAATTTATACGGCCATCTAATTTAAAATAATGAAGGATTCGATGGTTGTCAATATTTTTAGCAGGGTAACCGCATTTGGAAATCATTCTGCCAGAACCTTCAACAAGTAATCGTTATCCCATCCGGCCATGAGCCGTTTGGACTTATACTCTTTTTTAATGAAGTTTTCTTTTTTATCATGTTCAAAGCAATATGGTTGAGCACTGTAAAATTTTTCGGGGCATTACCCTTTTTTATTCTGATTTCATCGCGTTATCGGTCAAAACCTTAGGTCGACGCACTACCGGCAAGCTACCGGTTGGATCTCATTTTTTCCGCGTCAGACGCTCTTATATAGCTGGGTATCAGTGGGTGGGGTGTTGTATGATATTTTTTTTGCAGTTGCTCCATTCCGAGCCGTGCAATCGTCGATGCTTGAATGGTATTTTGTAAGAGAGAGGGGAAAATTGCCAGGCATCCCAGTATCGCTTTTATTTTTTGTTGATACAGGAAGGCTCCGTTTCCGATAAAAAGAGTAGGTTCATCTATTCTGGAAACTGTTTGTTCAGGAGTCATAACCGTTTCAGCAGATTCTTGTTTTACAATACTACTGTTAAATCCTGATGCGGATACAGAGTAACGCCCGCTGTAGACCTCCCCTCTGCGCGCATCAATCATGGCGCAGACATGCCCTGAAAAAGAGGATTGTGCCGCTAAAGCCTTCAGGCTTGATATGCCGGCAACCGGTTTGCCGGCCGCGGCCGCAAGCCCCTTCATCGAACTTATGCCTATGCGGAGTCCGGTAAATGTTCCCGGGCCTATGGTAACTGCGAACCCGTCTAAATCGTTTATTGTGAGGTCGGCCAGGTCAAATGCCTTTTTAATCATATCCATCAAATGCCTGGAGTGGGTCTGGCCGCTAATCAGGGTTTGCTCACATATAAGGTCGCTGTTATCTATTAAGGCAACGCTGCAACTCCGTGTAGCAGTATCTGCTGCAAGTATTTTCATCTATTATTGTTTATTTTTTTGTATTGCTTTCTTTTTTTAAAACAAGTGAGAGAGCCTTATCCATGTTTTTTACGGAAATAAATTTTATTTTTCGTTTAACATTTGCTGGTAATTCTGCGATATCCTTTTTGTTTTTTTCCGGAATTATAATGGTATTGATTCCGGCTCTCAAAGCGCCCAGCGCCTTTTCCTTTAGCCCCCCTATCGGGAGAACCCGGCCTCTTAGGGTGATTTCCCCTGTCATGGCTATATCTTTATTTAAAGGTTTGCCGGTTGCGGATGAAATCAGGGAAGCGGCCATAACAATTCCTGCTGAAGGCCCATCTTTTGGTATGGCGCCGGCTGGAACATGTATATGTATATCAAGATTTTCAAAAAAATCTTTTTTAATGCCCAAAGATTGCAGATTTGCCCTGGTATAACTAACGGCGGCTCGTGCGGATTCCTGCATCACATCCCCAAGCTGTCCGGTTATTATGAGGTCACCCTTGCCTGATATCAGGGAGGATTCAACATATAGTACCTCTCCGCCTACCTGAGTCCAGGCAAGCCCTGTGGCCAGACCTACCTGGCTTTCTTCTTTGTCCATTTCAGGATAATATTTATGCAATCCCAGATACTGATGCAGATTGTTTTGCGTAATCTGAAAATATTTTTTTTCTCCCTCGGCTATTCTTCGTGCTATTTTGCGGCATATTTTTTTAAGTTCACGTTCCAGGTTTCTCAAGCCCGCCTCCATGGTGTATTCCTGTATTATTTTGAGCAGAGCTCCGCTGCTTATGGAGAGGGTTTTCGGTGTAAGGCCGTTCTCGGTGATTTGACGGGGGATTAAAAATTTTTTTGCTATAATTTGTTTTTCTTCTTCAGTATATCCTGTAAGATTAATTACTTCCATCCTGTCAAGAAGCGCTGAGGGGATTGTATCGGTTATATTTGCAGTGAGGATAAACATTACTTTTGAAAGATCAAAGGTAATGTTCAGATAGTGATCGCTAAATTCCGAATTCTGTTCAGGATCGAGAGCTTCCAGCAATGCGGATGAAGGATCACCACGAAAATCCGCCCCGATTTTGTCGATTTCATCCAGCATGAATACCGGATTGTTGGTGTTGCACTGCTTTAAGCCCTGTAAAATACGTCCCGGCAGTGCTCCAATATACGTGCGCCTATGACCTCTGATTTCCGCTTCATCCCGGATACCGCCAAGAGATATTCTGATAAACTTGCGTCCCATTGCCTTGGAAATAGCCTGACCCAGAGAAGTTTTGCCGACACCTGGAGGCCCGGCAAAACAGAGAATCTGCCCTTTGGCCTGGGGGTTAAGTTTTTTGACACTAATATTTTCCAGAATACGGTCCTTTATTTTATCCAGACCATGATGTGCTGCGTTTAGTTCTTCTTTAGCTTTTTTTATATCAAGATTGTCTTTAGTCGATTTGCTCCAGGGCAGTTCGACCAGCCAGTCCAGATATGTCCGAATAACAGATGATTCGGCGGAATCAGGATGCATCAAAGAAAGACGCTTTAACTCTTTCCTGGCCGCTTTACCGGCTTCGGCAGGCATTTTAGCCTTTTTGATTTTATTTTTATATTCAGTTATTTCCTTTGATTTGTCATCGCTATCACCAAGCTCCTTGTTGATGGCTCTAACCTGCTCTCTTAAAAAATAGTCACGCTGATTTTTGGATAGCTCCACTCTGACATCAGACTGTATTTTGGCCTGCATGGAAGAGAGCTCAAATTCTCTTGAAAGGAATTTGTTGACTTTTTTAAGACGTTTAACAGGATCGACAAGCTCAAGTAGACTTTGAGATTCTTCAATTTTTAATTTTAAGTTGGATGCAACAAGATCGGCCAGTTTGCCTGGAGATTCAATACTCTCCAAAATAGAACTGATATCGCCTGAGAATTCATCCTTTAATTCTATTATTTTTTCGGAATGTTCTCGCACACTACGCATTAGCGCTTCTATAGGGATTGTGATGTTCTTGACAGGCTTTTCAAAAATTACTTCCGATTTAACACGATAGAAAGATCTTTTTCGTACATATTTGATTATTTTTGCTTTGGCGATTCCCTGAATCAGAGCTTTAATCCTGCCGTCCGGAAGCTTAAGGATGCGAAGAATTCTGGCAATAGTGCCTATAGTGTACAGGTCATCCGGGTGTGGATCTTCTTTCAGGTGTTGCTCTTTTTGTGTGACAAGAAGGATAAAACCGTCTTTTGCAACAGCCTCATCAACAGCCCGTACCGATATGCTGCGCCCCACAAAAAGCGGGAGCAGCATATCCGGAAAAACTACAACATCCCGAACGGCCAGTAGTGGTAGGAGATTGGGTAAGTCAATATCTTTTTCTTCTTCTTCTTCGAGCAAGCTAATCAGATCGTCGTTGTCAGCTTCAGCCATTATTACTCCTTCTTGATTACGAAATTTATTATAGAAAGATATTTTAAGATAGACTTATAATATAAAACATTTATTATTTTTGCCAATATCAATATTGATTTTTTTATGCATTTTATATAAATTAATAAATTTCTGAACAGGTTGCAAGTTTTAACAGGGGCTTTATATGATCAGTTTTTTTATTGAAATGATTGTTTTTTTACTCGGGTTATGTATTGGAAGTTTTTTAAATGTATGCATTTACAGACTTCCTTTATCGAAATCGATTTCTAAGCCTTCCAGATCTGTTTGCCCTGATTGCGGATCTATAATACGTTTTTATGATAATATTCCCGTTGTGAGTTATCTTCTCTTAAAAAGGAGGTGCCGGCATTGTGGTTTTATCATACCCTTCCGTTATCCCCTGGTTGAAATTTCAAGCGGTCTTTTTGCTATTTTGATTTTAAAACAGTTTGGATTTTCCATAGATTCTTTTGTATATTTTGTTTTCATAGCCGTCCTTATCGTTGTTACCTTTATTGACTTTGATCATAGAATTATACCGGATGTAATAACACTTCCAGGCATACCGGTTTTTTTCGGACTTTCCTTGTTGCTGCCGGAAAGCGACTGGATAAAATCGATTTTAGGCATACTTGTCGGGGGAGGAAGCCTCTTAACGGTTGCCTGGGTATATGCCTTGTTGACAGGTAAGGAGGGGATGGGGGGCGGTGATATAAAACTGCTGGCTATGGCAGGGGCTCTTGTGGGTTGGAAGGGCGTACTTTTTACAATATTTGTATCATCTGCGGCAGGCGCCTTGATTGGAATCATACTAATGCTGCGAACTCGTAAAGGTTTGAAGCTTGCTGTTCCTTTTGGCCCGTTTATATCTTTAGGTGCGGTAGTCTATATTTTTTTTGGCCCTGCTCTGATAAATTGGTATTTTAATTTGTTATAACCTGAATTGAGCGGTTAGTCTTTGATTTGTCAAGGCTAAAAGTAATATTTATAAAAAAAGGAGATCAGGTTTGAAAATTATATCCCCAAGCCATGAAATACTCTTTATGCAGGACGGGACATCTATTTTAAAGCAGATTGAGACCGCCGGGCGGACATGTTACAAATCAGAAAATAAAATTACTGCTGATTCCGCCGCCGGATTTGTGAAGAGTATTATTAAATCGGGACATCACAGCGTTGTTGAACATATAAGCATCTCTGTCCGATTTATATGTGACAGGGGGATCACCCATGAGATTGTCCGTCACAGGCTGGCTGCTTACAGCCAGGAGAGCACCAGATACGCCAACTACTCAAAGGACAAATTCGGGAATGAGATTACGGTTATAAAACCATATTTCTGGTCTGAGGATTCTGAAGAGTATTCGGAATGGAAAATAGCTATGAAAAATGCGGAACAGAGTTATTTGAAGCTGCTGAAAAACGGCGCCAGACCCGAACAGGCACGGAGCGTGCTGCCCAACAGCCTGAAGACCGAAATTATCATGACTTGCAATTTAAGGGAGTGGAGACATGTCCTGGATCTCAGATGTTCCAAAGCATCACATCCCCAGATTCGGGAAATAATGCTTCCTCTGCTGACGGAATTGCATGAAAAGATACCGGTATTATTTGACGATCTTTACAGTAAATATCTATGTAGTGCCTGAACGAAAACCCTATTAATCAAAATTTTCAAATAGGGCTATTATCTGACAATCTATATGTTTAAAGTCAATACTTCTTCCCCGGAAGCCATTTGACCATTGTCAACCAAATTATTTTCAATAATGTCGGCACTAACTCCCGTCTTATTGATTTCCTTTTCAAGTTTATCAGATTCAATATTATTAAGTTTTTTAAGATTATTTGCAGCTTCCTGATACAAAGGGTCTGTATCAGGAATTCTACCATAAAAACTTCTGGCATCTTCAAATCTGTTTAAAAAGACTGAGATATTACCTGCTAAAAAAAGAACATCCGAAGCATCCTGCGTCAACGATAAAACTTTTTTATAACCTTCCAGAGACTCTTCATATTCACCTAATTTAATATAATAATAATCTGCAAGACTCATTTGAAATGATACATTTTCAGGCTCCAAATCAACTGATTTTCTCAAATGAAACAACGCCTTTCCCTGATCCTCCGTATCTGCGCATATAACACCCAAATCATTATGCGCAACCGCAAAATCCGGGTATTTTTCCAAAAGTTTACCAAAAGCGCTAATAGCCGCATCTCGCCAGTTGTTTTCCATAAGAGGCAGTATCTCATTATAAAATTCTTCAGCCGCTTTCATATCTACTCCTTAATTTAAATAAAAGCCCAGGCGTCCCGGGAAAAGATTATATATCCCCCAATCAGCCCTGAAATGGCGATACATAAAAATAAATATATCACGCTCTTTCATGGTTGATAATCGAATAATTTTTTCATATTAAACCCAAACCTGAATTGAGCGGTTAGCATTTAACTGTTATCTATTAGCTTAATGATTACAAGATGTTTTGCGATTACAAATTTTTACCCATTGGTGTTATTTCTTACTGATAGAAAAAAAGTTGGGATAGTTATTTTATCAACATGATAGATAGTTTTTGTTCAGGCAATATTAGGAACGGGGACAAAATAAATATCTTTTCCATTTTAAAAATATTTTAAAGCAACAATATAAAATCTTAATAAAATGTTAACGCAAATAACATGCCAATAAAAAAAATCCAGTGTATCATGACTGCAAATGATCCCCTGTACGTTTTTATGCATTAGCCCATTTTACTCATATAATCTCTATACATGAGGGTAAAAAGGTAGTATGTATAAAAAGAGTTTGCAAACACACGGAGTAAACGTTCAAGACCTTGCCAGTCGAGCAGCCAAAGTCAGTCAACGCAATGAATCGAGATGAAATTTTTATGACAAATCCGGATTATTTAAAATGCCCCAAGAGTGATACTGCTATTGAAATACGAACTGATGAAGCCGCCGAAAAATCCCCATTCTGCAAAAAACATTGCAAAAAGAAACAATTTCTAAAGAGATCAACGGCCCCATCCAGTACGTCAGATAAAAAAAATGCAAAGTTGCAAAAAGTAATGCAATATGCAAAAAAAACAGGTGCTACTGAGGCTAAAATTATTTCAACTATTGATATTGTTGTTGAGGAGAAGCTGGCCAACATGTGCCTGGAACCTCGATGTGAGAACTACGGATTATCAAAAAACTGCCCTCCCCATGTTTCCGGCCCTTCTCAATTTAAAAAGCAGCTCGAAAATTTTAATCAGGCTATTGTTTTTAAAATCGATGTCCCTTCAGAAATCCTTTTTTCTAGTGAACGGCGGGAATTATTTCAGTTGCTTCATGAAATGGCTGCCGGTATCGAACAATATGCCGTCAAAATGGGATTTAAAAATTCAAAAGCCTATGCAGGTGATTCCTGCAAAAAAATTTTTTGTTATGATCATCCTGAATGTCTTGCGCTTTCGGAAAAAGGCAAATGCAGAAATCCCCAATACGCGAGGCCATCCATGTCCGGATTCGGAATCAATGTGCTAAAACTTATGGAAACAGCCGGGTTGACCATGAACATGGCCACTCATAATACCGATTCTGATGAAATCAAAATGGGAAGTGTTTGCGGTTTGGTTTTGATCTGTTGATGATATATCCTGAAAGCAGTTATAAAGAAGCTTCCCGGTTCCCTTAAAAATTTTACCCGATTTTAAAACTTGGCACAAGGATAGAGGGAGGAAGGCGTATTCTAATACTCCTACGACCGCTAACGCAGTAAAATTATTTATGTGACAATCTCTATAGTGTCGGGTAATAAATTTTACAAGGATAGAAAAAATTAGAGGAGAAGATGCAGAATGGAAAATGATTGCCTTTTTTGTAAAATTATAAATAAAGAAATTCCGTCAGATTTTATATACGAGAATGACAGGGTTGTAGTATTCAGGGACATTAACCCCCAGGCCCCTGTTCATCTGCTTATTGTGCCTAAAAAGCATATCAGGAGCATCAATGATATTACTGACGAAGACTTGGGAGTTATATCCGAAATGATAATGATTGCACGGGATATGGCCAAAAAAGAGTTGGTTGCGGAATCAGGTTATAAGCTTTTTTTTAATGTGGAAAAGGGTGGGGGGCAGATAATCTTCCATATTCATCTGCATCTTATAGGTGGCTGGAAACAGGATTAAAGGCACGCTAAAAAATAACTTGGCAGAATTGCACTTAGAGGTTGGCCATTTTTTAATTTAATCTATATTTTAATTTAATCTAAATTTTATTTAATCTATATATTATAAGATAATCAGTTTTTTAATGAGTTTATTTTTGTATCAAAAGACCGGGCGATATTTTGCCCAAATTCCAGGGGAGTTTGAAGCCCTTGCTGAAAAAGAACTTGAGTCGCTTGGTGCGGTTCAACTGAAACACGGATATCGTGGAATTCATTTCTCGGCGGATCAGGCTGCTCTTTATGCTATCAATTATAATGCCCGTCTTCTCACAAGGGTTCTGGCGCCATTGGTAAAATTTACCTGCCGGGATCGCGAAGACCTTTACCGTGCCGGAAAATCAATCGACTGGACTGCATTTTTTTCAGTTCGGAATACGTTTGGGATTTTCGCCAATGTTTCCGGGAACTGCAATATAAGGCATTCCAAATTTGCTGCCTTATGCTTAAAGGATGCCGTGGCTGATTTTTTCAGGGGCAAGTGCGGCAGTCGGCCGGATGTGGATGGAAAATTTCCTGATATATGGTTAAATCTTCACATTGAAGGGGAACAGGCGATCATAAATTTTGATACCTCCGGTGGTTCGTTACATCGCCGTGGATACAGGCGCAAAACTGTTGAAGCTCCCATGCAGGAAACACTTGCCGCTGCTATTTTGGCGCTTTCAGGATGGAATGGTGAACGTCCGCTTTATGACCCCATGTGTGGATCCGGAACACTTCTCTGCGAAGCGATGATGCGTGTTTGTTCGATTCCGGCCGGTTTTTTGAGAAACCGTTTTGGTTTCAGTTTCTTGCCGGATTTTAATGAGGAGCTTTGGAGAAAAATTAAGGCACAATCAGATGAAAAAATACGGTGCTTGCCGAAAGGTTTAATTACAGGCAGTGATAAGGCCAGCCTTGCAGTAAAAGCAGCCACTGCCAATTGCCGTTGCCTCCCTGATGGTGACGGGATAAGCATATTGAAAAAAAATATGCATGAGCTATCAGGCCTTGAAAACAGTCTGATCGTTTGTAATCCGCCATATGGCATTCGCCTGAAAGAGGAGGCGGGGTTAGAAGTTTTTTATAAAAATCTGGGTGATTTTTTAAAGAAGCGATGTAAGGGATCCCATGTTTATCTTTTTTTTGGAAACCGGGACATGATAAAGAAAATCGGTCTTAAGCCGACATGGAAAAAACCATTACGCAACGCCGGCCTGGACGGAAGGGTTGTGAAATATGAAATGTTTTGAATACCGGCCCTAATGACCCGGAATATAGTACGAAATGGGCAGCATATTTGAGATCAACACATCTGTATGTTTTTTAAAATTGTATTAGCCTTGAAAAGGCGACGATCTGTTTTGCCTATGAACAAGGAATGGAAATGTCAAAAATTTTAGTTCCTGCGAAAAGTCCGGAAGATTGGAAACAATTTCTTGCTGAGCCAGAAAAACAATGGACGTCTGGTTATTCGGCACGTTTATTAGCGTACTGTTTGGCAAGAGGCAGATGGAATATCACAGGAAATCATTTCAGTGCTTGCACAAGTAGCATCACTGATTTTCTCTGAAAACTCCCCCTGAAAGGCAGCCTAAATGCTGCTGCATGCTTTTACCAGCCACTCATCCCATGTTACCTTCTTGACCTCCTTTTCAAAACCTGTTTTCCTAAAACTTGACATTTATATATTCTACAATTATCATCTAGACAGTCTAGCTGTATAATGGAGGATAAATTATGAAAAAATGGCAACTGCAGGATGCAAAAAATAAATTTAGTGAAGTCGTTGACAACGCTTATAAGTTTGGTCCCCAATGCATCACACGCAGAGGAATTGAAACAGTTGTTGTC
>JAERRQ010000121.1 GCA_016735355.1 Desulfobacterales bacterium
TCAAGATTGTGTTTTATCTTTCCATATGGTGAGCATGAAGATACGGCTGCGATTCGGATGTCTTTCATCTTTTTCTAAAAAATTATATATTGAAAGGATTTCTACAAATCGAAATGAGCCTTTATTTTGAATACTTTTGTGGCGGGCAGGTTAAGTATTTCATTGATGCCTGTTGCTTCGGATATGGCTTGAATTCTATTCTTTATTTCATCCATAGATGGGGCTATAAATGTGAACCATATATTATAATCATTATCTCTTTGATAGTTGTGTGTTACACCTGGATATTTGTTAACATGAGTGCTGAATGATTCTATTTTTTCTTCAGGAATTTTGGCGGCACACAGGGTACTGATAAAGCCAAGTTTTTCAGGAACAAAGTTACCACCTATGCGCCGTATTATTCCGTTTAATTTCATTTGTTTAATTTTTTTTAGAACAACATCTTCTGTAAGATTCAGCTCCATGGCAATATCCAGATATGGCTGCGTCGTAACAGGAAAGTCTGATTGAATGCGATTGAGAATTTTTTTGTCTATATCATCCAATATGGCCATTAGACTTTTCCCCTTATATAAAAAAAGCCCTGTTATAATCAACAGGGCTTTTTTTAAAATAACTTTGAAATGTAATAGATTATACACAACCTGTCGGTTTTGGAAGACCAGCCATTTTACATGCCCCTTTACCTGGTCCTGACGGGAAAAGCTCATAAATATGTTTCAGTTTAAATTTTGTAACTTTGGAAAGAACTCTTACCATGGGAGCAATTCCGTTTTTCTCGTAGTACTCTCGTAACATATTTATTACTTTGCGATGCTCATCATTCAGTTCGTCAATACCTTCCTGCTGTTTTACGTATTGAATCCATTCTTCGCATTTTCCATCTTCATATGCCTCTATGAATCCATCTTCATCTATTGTGAAGGTTTTACCCATGAATTCTGCTTCTGCCATACAAATATCCTCCTTGTTAATAGTATTATAATTTTGGCCAACGGCCTATTTTTTTTATTAGCATCTAAAAGTATAGTATTATGTTGTTCCTGTCAAGTTACAAATTGAAAAATGAGTAGTTTTAATTTAATATTCCTTTGGGGTTTTGTTAAGCTGAGCAAGAGTAAATACCGGGCCGTCCTTACAAACAAGCTCTTGTCCGATATTACACCTGCCGCACATGCCTATTCCGCACTTCATACGGTTTTCAAGTGACATTATTATATGATCATGTTCATAACCAAGCTTTTCAAGGACAGGTTGAGTAAATTTGATCATAATTGGAGGACCGCAAATAATGGCATAAGAAGCGGTATTACCAGGCGGGGCTTTTTGCTCAACAATTGTGGGGACAAAGCCGACGTTATATTTCCAGTCAGGATCGTCAGTGCCGTCCACTGTTATATGCATATTTATATCATCACGTTTTTCCCATTCTGCTAGTTGATCCTTGTAAAGCAGCATTCCCGGGCTTCTTGCGCCGTAAACAACATTAATATTTCCAAATTTGGATCTATTGTCAGGATGCAGCAAATATATAATCGACGAACGGAGTGTGGTAAAAGCAAAACCGCCGCCTATTATCAGGATGTTTTTTCCCTCAAGCAGTTCCCATGGATAGCAGTTGCCTAATGGTCCACGGATACCCATAATGTCCCCCACTTTCATCTTGTGAAGATGGGTAGTTACCAGGCCGGCCCGGTTGACGGTAAATGTGACGAACCCCTTTTCAACAGGGGATGAAGCAATGCCTATAGGTATTTCACCTTTTCCTGGAATGGAAAGTTCTGCAAACTGACCGGCTTCATACGCAAATTTGTTTTCATCTTCTTTATTTAAAAAAACAAACCTAAATGTTTTAAGGCTCTTATCTTCAGTTGCAATATCAATATTATCAATGCGAACAGCATAAGGCTGATATGGATTTATCATGGTTTTTCCTCTTTTATTCGGCCCCGTTCCTTACACGGCAAGTTCGTAACTGTTCATCTTTTCACAGATGCTGCGTATGTCAATATATACCGGACATTGGCTAACACATCTTCCACATCCAACACACATAATTCCCTTTTCATATTTATCCACAAAATATTTCAGCTTGTGCATAAAGCGCTGACGTACTCTCTGAATCTTTTCACCTCTCGGGTTATGTCCGGTTGTATGAAGGGTAAACAAGGGAAACATGCAACTGTCCCAGTTTCGCATACGGGTACCGTCATTACCGTGAACTTCATCCTGTATATCAAAACACCAGCATGTTGGACATACAAAAGTACATGTTCCACAGTTCAAACATGCAAAAGAAACATCCTCCCAAAAAGGCGCCGAATGAATTTCAAGAGTATCTTTTTCTTTTAGTTTATCAGTTTTGATTTTTGAAGTGATTTTGGCTTCTGCATCACTTTTTTTTGTTTCAATTATTGATATATCGCCTGCTTCTATTTTCCAGCCGGCTGTTTCTAAAAGAGTCGCTCCTTTGTCAGTTATCACTTTCGCAAGGTAATGATCACCGGCATCAACCAGGAGAAGATCAAGGCCTTCTTCGTTATAAGGGCCGCTGCCAGCAGTGGTACAAAAACATGTGCTTAAAGGATCATCACATGCCAGGCCGACAAATGTTGTGGCCTCATATGCTTTAAGCCAGTAAGGGTCTTTATAATCGGTAGTATCAAAATTCAGTTTGACCAGCGTTAAAGCCTTGGCATCGCATGGTCTTAAACCGATTAATGCCCGTGGTGCATAATCGGTATCAATCTCTTTCATTATGTGGTGATCATCTTTTGATTCGTCAATTGTATAATTTAACATTACCTCGGACTGGGGAAAAACAATTGATTTTGTCGAAAGACGTGTGTTTGAATAATTTAAATCCGGCACTTCACCATTATCAAGCTCCTGAAAATTATAAAATTTTTCCCCTTTGACCGGTCCTGTTAATTTATAGGAGTCTCTAAGGTTTTCTATACCCTGAATCCAATTTGTTTTGTCAATCTTTATGACCTTCATAATATCTGCCCTTATTTTATAAAATCTTGCGGATCATCAGGTTTAAAGGTATCTAACGGAGGCCGCTGCTCAATGGTCAAGCCTGCTTCCCAACCGTAGAGATCAAAACAATCTTTTTCAAGCTTTTTAGTGAATTGTCTTACATCAATACCCATCGGGCAAGCACTGACACAGGCACCGCAATCAGTACACCTGCCTGCGCAATGATATGCTCGTAATAAATGGAATGTCCTTATATCCGTTGGATCCTGGCTTTTACCTACCCATTGGGGTCTTGACTCATCCACAAAACATGTGGGGCAATAACATAGCGGGCATGCATTCCTGCAGGCATAACAGCGGATACATTCAGATAAAAGGTTATCGAAAAAATTCCATTTTTCATCAGGAGCCATTGCTTCTATTTTACGGACATCTTCGTATCTATCCACATCTTTTTGCTCTTCAACCTGATCTGCAACAAGTTCATCGTATATAACCGGGTTGCGATGTATGCAAATAGCACAATTATCTCTCAGCACATCTGATTTATTAATTGTTTCTTCAAAATCCTTTCCTTTAACCAGAATATTATCATTTTCCTCTGTAACCTCAATAATATCCTTCCCGATTATGGAATTGATCTTGTTTTTATCTATCATTCCGGTACAAGGGACACCGATAATTGTAAGCTGATCACGCTTGATTTTATTTTCAATAATATGATTAACAATATTTCGTGAATCACAACCCTTGGCAATTATGCCAATTTTTTCTTTTCTGTTTGTCAAGTAATTGGCAAGATTCATCACACAAAAACTATCCCA
>JAERRQ010000057.1 GCA_016735355.1 Desulfobacterales bacterium
CCTGCCAATGTTGTGGAGGCGGATACGCGGCAGATTTTTTATATGCACGTAGTTGAAGCTATAAAGGAGCTGGTGGTAAATTCTAAAAAGGAAAAACAGACTATCCGTAAGTATAAACGGTTTACCGATAATATCCTGATTAACAAGATGATGAATGCGAGAAAGAATACTCCTTTACATATTTTTATGAACTGCCTTGAAAAGGATCTTCCCCTGGACCGACCATCTGTTAAAATATTAAAAAGACATTTGAAAAAATATGAATTGAATCCCTGGTAGGGCGGTTTAAGGGAAAAAAATAAAACAATTGCGAAAGCACTAAAACAAAGCACGAAATTATTTTTATGAAACCCCATAGTATAAAATTCAGGAGTTCAACCATGATTGTCGATCAGCCTCAATCGCATTTTATTTTTGGTTATCATTCTGAAATATATAAAGGATATCAATACATTGCTTATCAAGGCAAAGCGTTGACCAATCGGGAATATCTTGAACATTGGGGGAAATGGCTTATTCCCGGAGATAGAAACAAACTTGATGCCTTGGCAATCAAACTGGATCCATATGTAGAATCTTCTGTAATTGCCTGCTTTAAATATGACCGTAGGCCTCTTACTAATTTAAGGCTTCAGGAATGTTTCATGTGTGTTTTTTGCGATGATCGGAATCGGGATGAGATCTGGAAATTATTAGCAATGCAGGGAGAAAGGCTTAAAGCCTGGATTCATGATCGGGAAACCGTTAATATGTGGCTGCCTGGAGGAAGATTGCTGGAGAACTGGATCAGGTCTGAGAAACTGGATGAAATTAAAGCGGAAGAGATTCGGAATGATTCCAGGGACAGATTTTCACAAATACTGGATTATCCGGACAGGCCTTTTGCAGGCTGGCCGCAATAGGATGTTTTTATAACCTGGAGTGTTTTGTAACTGGCCCGGAAAGTAAATTTTTTTTATTTTGTTCAGCCGGCCGAGGCAGAAATCTTAGAGGAGACGCTGACAGCGATTTTATAAATGAATTTTTTGGAAATAACTAAACAAAAATATTACGATGCGGTTAAAAATCCGGTTCCTTTAATGGTTGGTTTCAGTATAACCCGTGCCTGTAATCTTAACTGCAAGTTGTGTGGTGTTGGTGCCGGAGAGCCTGCCCAAGGCGAATTGACCACCAAAGAGGCTAAAACTGTTATTGATAACCTTGCACTATCTGGAATTAGTCATCTATCCTTTGGGGGCGGGGAACCTTTGGTCCGGCAGGATATTATTGAGCTGGCCACTTATGCTGCTCGCAAGATAGAGAGTGTTGGAATAGTTTCTAATGGGCTGGCACTGGATAGCCACATGGCACGCAGAATTGCGAGCGCCGGTGTTAAGCAGGTCATGGTAAGCCTGGACGGGGCTGATATTGAGACCCATGATACCAACAGGGGCGCCGGGAGTTATGCGCAAGTAATCGCAGCTATGAAGAATTTGCAGGATTCCAATTTGACGGCGCGCATTTCATTTACCATTTCCCGAACCAATTGCGATCAGCTTCCTGAAATGATAGAAATTGCGGCTGAATATGGCGTTAATCTGAATGTACAGGAATTTTTTGCAAGAGGCCGGGCAGCTGGCCAGGACTCTCTGATCCTCACCAGGAGGGAGCGCCGGGATATGCAGCGCCTTCTTTATAAAACCCAGGCTGAACGAGGTGCAGGCTCAATTGGTTTTGAGAACCGATATATTATCTCCGAGGATGAAAAAGGGCAACGAATCTGCACCAATTTAAACCTTGGCTCCAATTTTTATGATTTTTGTGTTGGTTGTTTTGCGGGAATATACTCACTATTTGTATCTCCCACTGGTGAAGTAAGACTTTGCGGCGGGTATGGTGATGGTTTACTGGGGAATTTAAAGGAAACGCCTCTCTCTAAAATCTGGCGAGATTCAGAAATTCTTAAAGAACTGCGGGACCGTGAAAAGTTGACTGGCCGTTGTGGAAAATGTTCCTACAGGTATATCTGCGGAGGCTGTCGGAGAAACGCCTATCATATGCAAAAAGATGTTTTTGCGGAAGACCCCCTGTGCTGGCGCGGTCGTTCCGAAGAAAAATTGGATACTATAGATTTTTAGATGATTGCCCAATTTTAAAATTTGGCACTTTAAAATTGGGCAAATGGATAGAGATAAAAAAAACTGGGGAAGGCGTACTGCTATACCTCGGAAGGAATAGCCCGGTATGCTTGAAATACATTGTGCAGTCTTTTTATTCGGCCTGGCCGGTTTATTCGGAAAGTTTCTTTCGCTGCCGCCTTTGCTGATTGTTTTGGGACGCACCGTTTTCGCCTCTCTCTGTTTAATTTTAATAATAGCTTTTTATAAAAAACGTTTAACGATTAAATCCGGTCGGGATTTTAAAATTCTGGCAGTGCTGGGCATTATTTTAGCAATTCATTGGGTTACTTTTTTTCATTCCATTCAGGTTTCAACAGTGGCGGTAGGGTTGTTAACCTTTTCAACTTACCCTTTTTTTGTTACAATTATGGAGCCTTGTTTTTTTAAGGAAAAATTAACCTTTTTGTCTGTTTGCCTGGCGATTTTGGTTTGTATCGGAGTAGCGTTGATTATTCCTTCTTTTAATTTTAACAATAATATTACCCAAGGCGTTTTCTGGGGCATTTTGTCAGGATTTACGTTTGCTGTTTTATCGCTGTTAAACAGAAAGTATGTTCAAACCTATTCACCCTTAATAATAACATTTTTTCAGAATTTATTTGCCGCGCTTGTTCTTTTGCCATTTCTGTTTTTTGAAGAATGGGAGATTCGAGCCGGAGATATTTTTTTTTTGATGGTTCTGGGTATATTCTGCACTGCCTTGGCACATACGTTGTTTATTACTGGTTTGATACATGTGAAAGCGCAAATTGCAAGCATAGTGGCCGGGCTTGAACCGGTCTATGGAATTATATTTGCGTTGATTCTGTTTGGTGAGGTTCCATCGTTTAGAACCTTGAGCGGCGGTGTTTTAATCATGGGAACGGCAGTCCTGGTAACTTTGAAACAGGTTCCAAGGGCAGGGAGTAAAAATTATTTATGGAAATTGATATTGAAATAAATTCAAAATATCCGATATTAAGCCGTTTGGAATTCAGTGAGAAAATTCGTAAGCGGCAAGCGGAGATAAAAGATTATATCGAACTGTGTGATCACGCGTTGTCAGCATGGACGAAACCCCGGGGCGACAAGTCATTATCCCAGGGCTGCCAGGCTTGCAAGTCAGGAGGATATCTCTGTTTTTATGTAGGCAAAAAATGTAATCTGGATTGCATATATTGCGCCCAGGGTACAAAGCAGGAAAAGTGGGCTCAGCCGGAAGGTATCGACTTTATAAATGATAAATATCATATTCAAGAGATTATGGAGGCCTTTAATAATCCGGACGCAATCTGGTCAGGTTCGAATGTGCGCTGTATCGAATATTCGGGTGGGGAGCCCTTGATCTATATGGATAAGGTTCTCAAATTATCCTACTTTGTTTCCAAATATCATAGTCATGTTTATCAAATGTTGGTTACCAATGGTTTGCTTGTTACCGAGGATAAACTAAAGGCGTTGCGTGACTGTGGGATAAAAGAAATTAAATTTCATATCGGAGCCTGCCATTTTGGCAAAGCGGTACTGAATAAGCTGGAAATGGCCATAAAGATAATGGATTATACAAGTATTATAACTCCGCCAACCCCTGAATTAAAGGAGTTTTTGATTGATAAAAAGAAAATCCACTGGTTGGAGGAGATAGGCTTACACCAGTTGGGCCTCAGTGAGCTTGGCTCGACTTCTATTTTGCATTTAAATAATATAAATGAGATTGGAGATAAACGGGCCCTTGAATACTTTCAAACACTTGGTCAGCTCTATGTTTTTGATTCTGTAGTGGGAAAATCACTTACAGGTGACGACCTCACAGAGGTTTATGTATCTCCGATCATTTCCCGGGATATTACCTATGATATCATGAGATACGCCGGCGAGCATGAAATGAATCTTATTGTAAATGATTGTTCCCAGGATGGCAGGCATTTTCAAAGGATCCAGAGAAATATGTTGGAGCGTTATATAGATCGCATGAAATCCGTCAATATCCATGATACTGAACATATCCAACAACTTCAAGCAGAAATCGAAGAAGAAAGAATGGACATGCTTGAGCGATACAACGGAAATCAGGCGCAGGACTGGCTGAAACCGTTAATCCAACGTACCACACGCAAAGACGAAAATGGTTGGCATATTAAACTGGAAGAATTGGCAAAATCAATTATTGATTACCTGGAGAAAGCTTAACCGATGATTTCTTTAAAAGACATAAATATAAATAGTCCATATCCTATATTAAGCCGGATGGAGTTCCTTGAAAAAATTTACAAAAGGCGGGAAGAGCTGAAAGATTCTCTTGTAATTTCTGATGATGAATTATCCGTGTGGACAAAAACTCCAAGCGCCAAGACTCTCTCAAAGGGCTGTCAGTCTTGTAAAGCCGGGAAATGGCTGTGTCTGTATATGGGCAAAAAATGTAATATAGATTGCGTCTATTGCGCCCAGGGCACAAAGCAGGAGAAAATGATTGATCCGGAACGTCCGGATCTCATAAATGATACATATCATATTGAAGATGCTAAAAACATGTTCAATGATCCCGAGGCAATTTGGTCAGCTAAAAATACCAGTGGCATCGGCTATTCCGGTGGCGAACCATTTATATATCTGGACAAAATTTTTAACCTGGCTCATTTTATTTCTACATATCATAATCATATTTATCAGTGGATATATACGAATGGTCTGCTTGTTACTGAGGATAAGCTGAAAATGCTTTATGATGTCGGAATAAGAGAAATAAGATTTCATATAGGAGGAAGTAATTTTAATCCCAAAGTCCTGGATAATCTTAAAATTGCGACAGGAGTAATGGATTATGTAAATGTCGAGACCCCTGGATGCCGTAAGCTCAAGGAATTTTTGATTGATAAAGAGTGGATCTACCGCCTGGAAGATATGGGTGTTTATCAGATGAATTTCGGAGAAATGAGCACGGTGGGAGTAAACGAAATGCAAAAATTTCTCCAGGGACATAAAAGAGTCATTGACTATTTCCAGAGAAATCAAGTCTATGTTTACGATTCTTTCATAGGCAGATCTGTTTTGGATCGGAACTTGTCCCAGTTTTATATCTCTCCGATGATATCCAGGGAAAGCACGTATGAGATAATGAAATATGTTATTGATAATAAAATAGATATATTGATCAATGATTGTTCCCAGGATGCTAAACATGTGCAAAGAATCCAAAGAAACCTGAATGAGCAGAATATAAAAATAGCAAGTGAAAGTACTGAAAAAGGCAGTGAGTCTGTCGCCAAACTTCAAAAAGATAATAATGAATTAAAACAAAAAATGGTAGGTGAGCATAAAAACCCTGATATGCGGGGATATGACATGCAGTCAATAATCAAGAGTGTCACAAGGCAAGTTGATCATAAGTATCAACTTAACCTGGAGGAACTGCAAAAAGAGATTGGAAAATCAGCCCACATTGAGTGGTAATAATACAGATAAGCGCAAATGTGTTTGTTTTTTTTAAAACAGTATAGTAAGGGCACGATGCACCGTGCCCCCTACGGGCCAATATTGGCGCTCATTTCTATGAGCCTAATCTTTGCCATCATCAGGCAAAATATCCATCAATGTAATCTCAAAAGTGAGAGCTTGACCGGCAAGTAGATGGTTGGCATCCATAGTTATCTTATCCTCATTGATATCTTTTATATAAGCATCAATGACATTTCCTTGATCAGATCTACCCTGCATCGATTTTCCTATTTTGGGTACAAACTCCGGTGGAAAGTCTGATCTGTTGAGTATGAACAAGAGTTGATCGTTATATTCTCCATAAGCATCATCAGGTGAAAGTGTAATAGTCTTGTTCTCATTTTTTTTCATTCCAACCACGCTATTTTCAAATAAAGGCAGCATAGTTTTTTTACCAATTTTAAATTTAATCGGCTCCATGGAAGAATCAAAAACCGACCCATCATCAAGCTTGCCGACATAATGGACTTCTACAGTATCACCTGTTTTTGCTTGCGTCATTTGTCACTCCTTTTATTAATTTTATTTCAATCGGAATCTTAAATTGTAGATTTTCAGAATACTTTTTTAACAAATAAACCTATCAGTATTGATCTGTGTCACATTGTTGTTTTAAAAGTATCAGCAGCAAATGAAGGATGCCGAATTTTGTATAATTCAATCTTATTTAATCTTATAATAGCATCTAAAAATATAATCGAAGATAAGGCGAAAGTCAAAGAACTTTTTTCTCGTGTAATTTAAAATGCTGTAATGTTATAAGATTGGATTGAAGGGATAGTAGGGGCCGGATAAAATAATTGACATAACAGTAGAACAGACTTAATATATGTATAAGTTTTTTTCAAAAGGGGTACCATTAAAAAACGACTATTAACCTGATGTTACTGATGCAGAAGCATGGGAACGAAAAAAAGCATTGAGCGAATTTGAAGATAAAACTGTATCAAGAATTAACGTTGCAGGTTAAAAAGGTTTGTGCCTCTAACATTATACCGTTTTTATTAAAAGGGGGGTAAAATATGCCTGACACACGTAATTATGGATTATGGGATGAGGATAGGCATGCTGAATTAGAATCAGAAGTGCCTGCCCAGTTATGTCAGGCTCGAGATTTTATTAAAGATGGAAAATATAGTGAAGCAAAACAACTTCTCAGTAATGCTTCTGAAAAAAACAGTCATCTTGTATTGCCTGGAGTTGAGGGGGAAATAAGAATTTTATACAAAAGATTAAAGGAGATAAAACCTAAAACAAAAAAAGTTGCCGCTTGGGCAGTATAGTAGTGCAATAAATTTAGTCTATTTTCTAATCTTGTTCCCAGGCTAAAAATTTGTTGTGAAATCGTTTCGCGCCCTGCCACCGTCCGCGTTTGAGCCGCGGGATCGCGGGCGTAAAGCGTCCCGCTTTAAGTTTCTATCCATCTAAAGGAAGTTTTGAGTGAACCCTTAAAGGTTACCTTTTTGTATAAGGTAACAGTTCTGGTGCAATATACGGATAGTAGAAGCCGGATAAAATAATTGGCATAACAGTAGAACATACTCAATATATAAATAAGTTTTTTCAAAAAGGGTACAATTAAATAACGACTATTAACCTAATATTACTGATGCAGGAGCATGGAAACGAAAAAAAGCATTTAGCGCATTTGAAGATAAAACTCTATCAAGAATGAATGCTGCAGGTTAAAAAGGTTTGTAATCTTAACATTATACCGATTTTATTAAAGGGGGTAAAAATATGCCTGAAACACGTGATTATGGATTATGGGATGAAGAAATGTGGGAGATTTGGGAAAATGCATCCGGTTCTTATACCCTAGGTGGTAAGCGTTTTGAATATGGTACTGTTGCCGAAACAGATACTGTGTGGTTGCGTCCCGAAGGCAAAGAAACACCTGTCGTTGACTCAAATATAAGAAGAAATCATTCAGTTTATGTTAATGGCACGGATGAATTTAAAGCTATGGTGGAAGCCGTAAGGATGATTTGTAATATAAGAAACGCAAAAGAAGCTGCTAAACAGATATCTGTTATAGCTTCTGCCATGACTTGATTGTC